>JANXRR010000080.1 GCA_025356795.1 Bacteroidia bacterium | reverse complement strand
ATGCCCCTGCCGATTTTGCATCCACCGAAGAATTGATTGAGTTAAGCAAAGTAGCTTCAAGTTATGGTGGGATATACATTACCCACATGCGCAGCGAGAGCGATAAAATTTATCAAGCGCTCAATGAAACTTTTAAGATTGCAAAAGAGGCTTCTATTCCTGCTGAGATTTATCACCTAAAAATAAATCAATCCTGGAACTGGAATAAAATTGACACAGTAATTGCTAAGATTGACAGTGCGCAAAAAGCGGGCTTGAAAATCACAGGTGATATGTACACCTATAATGCAAGTGGCACAAGCCTTACCGCTCGATTGCCTACTTGGGTGCAAGATGGGGGCACCTCTGCCATGCGCAAGAGATTACAAGATCCAATCGTTCGAAAAAAACTCTTATCAGATTTGGCATTGGGTATTCCTTCAAAAAATTCAGATCCGAAAAATGTGCTGCTGCTGGGATTCAAAAAGGATTCTCTCAATAAGTTATATAAGACAAGGCGGCTGGATGAGGTGGCTCACCTTCATGGTAAAAATGCTGATGAAACAATGCTCGATTTAATAGTGGCGGATAAATCATCCATCCCTGCTATCTTCTTTTTGATTTCAGAGGAAAACGTAAAAAAAATGCTGCAGCTTCCCTATGTGAGTATTTGCTCTGATGCAGGTTCAATTGCAGCAGAATTGCCCAATATAAATGATGGGGCTCATCCTCGTATGTATGGAAGTTTTGCACGGCTTCTCGGCAAATATGTTAGGGAAGAGAAAATTATGCCTTTGCCAGAAGCAATAAAAAGAATGACTTCTCTTCCGGCCTCAACTCTTCAGATTGATAGACGAGGTTTCTTGAAAGTTGGATATTATGCTGATCTTGCAATTTTTGATCCGTTAGTGATTGCTGACAAAGCTACTTATGAACAACCGCACCAATATGCTGAAGGAATGATTCACGTTTTTGTAAACGGAATTCAAGTGCTAAAGGAAGGTGAGCACACAGGGGCTAAGCCGGGGAGAGGTATAAGAAAATATCAGGCACGTAAGAAACATGTACCAAAAGAGTGATTTTTAAATACAAAAAAAAATTTTATATTTCCCAACTAATCCTAAGGTCTTATGAATTTTTCTGAATCTTTTATCAGTAATCCAACAAGAAAGCTGCCCAAGTCGCAATTAAAATCTTAATAAAATGACTGAGCCAAATGGCAAGTTCAGGGTGAGTATCAATTTAAAGAAGTTGGTAAACATCATTCAATCTCAAATTAAAAACAGACAAGTGTAACCAAAAGCGTGTTTTTCATTATTCATTTAAATTGTAACCTCCTAAACCTAAACTCTTATGAATTTTCCAGAAATACTAAGTCTCTTTAAACAAGGAAAAGGCACTGTAAAAAGCCACATGAAAAACCTTATTGAAATGGCTGCTGCTGATGGCAGCTTCATGGATGTAGAGTATGATCTATTGAAAAGTATAGCTAGCCAAAATGGTATTTCTGAAAGCCAATTAAAAGAAATCAGGAAAAACCCAGGGAATGTAAAATTTGAAGTTCCGAATGATCCCGCTGACAGATTTAAACAATTGTATGATTTGGTGCAGATGATGAGTATTGATAATGAGGTGCATCCTGAAGAAGCAAAACTCTGCAACCTTTTTGCCATTCGATTTGGGTATCAGCGAACCAATATTAAAGAACTCATTGAAGTTATTAGAGCCAACATCAAAAATGGCCAAAATGCTTCTGAAACTATGAAGCGGGTTTCATTACTGGTGGCCTAAAAATTATTTTAAGTTATGAGTTTATCAGAGTTGCTCCAATTGTTTAAGCAAGGTAAAGGAACCGCAAAAAGTCACCTAAAGAACCTTATTGAAATAGCCGCAGCAGACGGGTACTTCATTGAAGTGGAGTATGATCTTTTAAAATCAATTGCCAAACGAAATGGAATATCTGCCAAAATGTTGAGTGAGATAAAAAATAATCCTGGGGCAATCAAATTAGAAATACCTAAAGATAAAAAAGAACGGTTTCATCAATTTTATGATCTTGTTCACATGATGAGCATTGATAACCAAATTCATCATGAGGAAATGAAGTTGTGCAATCTTTACGCTTTAAAATTTGGTTACTTAAGAGAAAACATCCAGCCTTTAGTAGATTCAATTTTATCGTGCATAGGCTTTAGCAGATCTGCCGATGACACAATGAACAGAGTGGTAGGTCTCATTGATTAACCAAAGTTACTTCCTAGAGGCGATGGAAGGGTTGTTAGTGAAAATAATTTCTGCTTCCAATGAAAAATGATCTGATAAATCTTGATGTTTTTTATGCCATCGATGCCTAATCATTTTCACCTGTCTGTTATCACAATTTACCCACGCTCCATTTTCGCGAACAAGCACATAATCAATAAGATCTTGCTTTTGTCCGCTCTCTCCATGCAGGTCG
>JANXRR010000060.1 GCA_025356795.1 Bacteroidia bacterium | reverse complement strand
ACGGCCGCACTGGCCAGAAAGCTTGCTTGGATTGAGTGATAAATTTTGGTAGCGGGCAGCACTGGTGGCTACATTCTTAAAATCACCAAGCCAGGTGGAGCAACAAAGTTCGCGGCCGCAAACACCAATGCCGCCTAAACGACCAGCCTCTTGGCGCAAAGAGATTTGCCGCATTTCAACACGGATTTTAAATTCTGTTGCTAGTAACTTAATTAGTTCACGAAAATCCACGCGGTCTTCAGCAGAATAAAAGAAGGTGGCTTTGGTGTTGTCTGATTGATATTCGATGTCGGAAAGCTTCATATCCAACTTAAGTTGTTGAATAATTTCTCGGCCCCTATAAAGGGTGGGCGATTCTCTTTTTTGAACTTCTTGATGCTTTTCATTATCGCGTTGATGAGCTAGGCGATAAATTTTTTTGATCTCATGGTCATTGGCCACTTTTTTCTTTTGCATTTGCAACCTAACCAATTCGCCCTGCAAGGAAACGTGTCCAATATGATGACCATTTGGAACTTCCACCACCACAGCATCTCCTGTTGTTAACTGTAGCTTCTCCGAATTTCTAAAAAATTCTTTTCTTCCACCTTTAAACCGGATTTCAGCAATATCGAATTTTTCTTCTCTTGGCATGTCCATATTTGAAAGCCAATCGAATACATTCATTTTATTACAGCCTCCTGTCTGGCAAGCACCATTATTATTACACCCTGCGGTTTTAGCTCCTTTACCTGATCCACACGAACAACTCATAACTGTATTTTTAAAAAAACCAGAAAGGTCAAATTTAATGCAATCCCTCTTCAAGCCTTTGCAAATCTAATGCAATATCGCTTCGATAATAAGCGCCTTCCCATTTAATCGAGGCAATTCTTTGGTAAGCCTTTTGGCGAGCTTCCAACAATGTGGCACCAACACCAGTAACGGCAATTACTCTGCCACCATCTGTAATTACGTTGTGGCCCAGCAGCTTGGTGCCTGCCAAAAAAACCAATGTATCATCATGCTGATTTAAACCTTCAATGATTTTGCTTTTTTCAAAATCGCCAGGATAGCCGCCCGATACCATAAACACAGTAACTGCATGATTATCGATGACTGATATACTTTTACCTTTTAGCTTGCCTTGAGCGGTAGCTATTAATAATTCAAGAAAATCGCCTTGCAGGCGAGGCATAACAGCCTCTGTTTCTGGATCGCCCATGCGGGCATTATATTCAATCACATAAGGTTCTCCGGCTACATTCATGAGGCCAATAAAGATAAAACCCTTGTAGGGGATATTTTCTTTTTGAAGACCTGTAACGGTAGGTTTGATTACTTTTTCTTCTACTTTTTTCATAAAAGCAACATCTGCGAAAACCACAGGAGATACCGCGCCCATGCCACCTGTGTTAAGGCCTTGATCTTTGTCGCTAATACGTTTATAATCTTTGGCTTCTGGCAGAATAACATAATCATTTCCATCGGTGAGCACAAAAACTGAAAGCTCAATGCCCTCCAAAAACTCTTCGATCAAAACTTTGACACTTGCTTCTCCAAACTTTTGGCCTTCGAGCATTTCACGCAAATTCTCTTTTGCTTCAGGTACGCTTTCGCAAATGATCACGCCCTTACCCGCAGCCAATCCATCCGCTTTCAACACAATGGGACTGTTAACCGTTTCCACGTAAGTGAAAGCCTCTGTTAATTGATGTACCTGAAACGTTTTCGCCTTTGCCGTTGGCACATTATTTCTAAGCATAAACTGCTTAGAAAAATCTTTGCTGCCTTCCAACCTAGCACCTGATTGGCCAGGGCCCACCATCAAAATGTGCTTGAGCAATTCTTGGCTTTCAAAATAATCGCGAATACCTTTTACCAATGGGCCTTCGGGGCCAACTACCATCAAATCAATAGAGGCTTTAATACAATATTTGCCAAGAGCAGAAAAATCGTCAACGGCAATATCAATGTTGTTTCCTACTGAAGCGGTGCCAGCATTACCGGGAGCAATGAATAGGTTGAAACACAAAGGGCTTTGCTTTATTTTCCACGCAAGTGCATGTTCGCGGCCACCATTGCCAATAATTAGTACATTCATTTTATCGGGTAAAAGATCAAAGATAAAATAGAATACTGAAATTAGACTAAGTTGGCATGCCTGAAAAACCAACGCTTGCTTTAAAAAAACGATGTGGTCATTTTTGAGGCACAATCAAAATCTTAAACAACAAAAATCCCACGGTCTTACTTATAAAACCAGTGGGATTAATTTTTTAATTCGCGTACTCGCTCAAAAATTTTACACGCATTAAGCGGATGTCATCTTCGGTAAAGTCTGAATTGCTGGGATTGTTAATGGCTTCCTCTAAACTATCTGTATCCGAATTCAAGAAATACTCGTACAAAACTTCTTGGCGAGTTTCGTCCATAATCTCATCAATGTAATAGTCCAAGTTTAGTTTTGTGCCTGAGTAGCAGATGTTTTCAATCTCAGTGAGTAATTCAGGGAAATTCAGATTTTTAGATTCTGCAATTTCATCAAGGTCAACTTTTCTATCTATTTGTTGGATTATAAATATTTTAATTTTTGATTTGTTAACGGAAGATTTCACGACAACCTCAGTGGCAGTTTCGATGTCGTTATCGTCTACATATTTTTGGATGAGGTCCAAAAAATCTTTTCCAAATTTGTTCACCTTGCCCATGCCCACACCATTTACCGAAGCAAGTTCTTCCTTTGTGGTTGGGTAAGTAGTGGCCATTTCCTCCAACGAGGGATCTTGGAAAATAACGTAAGGTGGAAGGTCTTTGGTTTTCGCTACTTTTTTGCGCAGCGCTTTAAGCAATTCAAACAACCGTTCGTCATACGATTTAGTGTTGATAGCCACTCTGTCCATCACCTCTTCATCTTCAGCTACGGTGGTAAAATCATGATCGCGGGCCAATTCTATTGAGTGTGATTTCTTCAGAAATTTGTGCCCTTTCTCAGAGATTTTCAACACACCAATATTTTCAATATCCTTCTCTAAGTACTGATAAATCAGCGCTTGACGAATGATTGACTTCCAGAAATCGGCATCCTCTTGCTTACCTTTTCCATACACAGATAAATCGAAATGGCCGTAGCTTTTCACATATTCATCCTCTACCCCACGAATAACATTTACCAAGTGGGCCAATCCAAACCTTTCGTTGGTTTGCTTAGCGGCTTCAATGGCAAGCATAACATAAGCGGATCCCTCAAAACGCTCGCGTGGATGGTTGCAATTGTCGCACATGCCACAGTTTTTTTCTGTGTACTCCTCCCCAAAATAATGTAGCAATTGCCTTCTTCTACACACTGGCGACTCTGCATAGTATTCCATCTCCTGCAAAAGCACTCGTGCATTTTCACGCTCTTGCACCGACTTATCTTTATTAAACTTCTCTAACTTGTTGAGATCATTGTGGCTATAGAACATCAAGCAATGGCCTTCCAAACCGTCCCTTCCT
>JANXRR010000057.1 GCA_025356795.1 Bacteroidia bacterium | reverse complement strand
CAGCCTTCGCTTACAACTGGAAAAGTAAATACAACGATGCCTTCCGTTACTACTGGCCTTAAAATGCCCGGGGAAATAAATGATGTAGCGAAAGAAGTGAACCAGGCAAAGACGATAATGAATGAAGCGGGTGCCGTTGTTAAACAAGGAGAGGCTTACGCAAAGGAAATAGCAACCATAAAGCAGGAGGGATTAGCAGCCTCAGAAAAATTGCCCGAACTGATGGAACAACAAGCATTGAAGCTGGATCAGATAAGAGAGTTGCAAAAAAGTCAGGCGGCCATGGAAAAGGAGACGAAGCAATTAAAGGAATTGATGGAGCAATACAAAAATGAGCAGCAGGTAAAAAAGGAGGTGGAGAAGAAAGCAACAGAGTTGGCTACCGATAAACTGCAATTTGAGAAAGGCAAAGTAGATGAAACAATGAAAGACCTGAAAAAATATAAGAGTAAATTTTCTGAAGTTCATGATTTGAGAAACTTGCCGAGACGAGCTCCCAATCCATTAAGAGGGTTAAGCTGGCGCGATAGGGTAGTGCCAGGATTCAACATGCTGTCAATAAGCAATACTAAATTTTGGGTAGAACTTGCTCCGCAAGCTTATTATAGAATCAACAACCAATGGACAGCAGGTATTGCGGTTCAATACCGATTTTCACTAGATGCAGGAAATTTTGCTTTCAATGATTTTGGCGATTTAGTTGGTCAAAGCGTGTTTGTTCAGTACCATGCTTTCAAGGGTTTTTTTCTCAGGACAGAAATGGAACATGCCAGGTGGAAGTCAATGATACCCATACCTGATTTTGATGGAAGACCAGATATTTATACGACATCTGTGGGCATTGGCAAAAGCCATCAATTTTCAAAATATATAAAAGGCACCGTTCAAACATTATATCACCACACGTGGCAAAAGGCCGATCCGTATCCTTTGATTGAAATCCGTTTTGGTTTTGATTTTATTATGAGCAAACGAGAAGTGAAGCACTGGAAAGTAAAACTGAAAGAATTGGAGAGAAAGATGAAGGGTAAATAGGTATGAACCAATCAACGAAATAACTCAATTAACACCTCAATGATTTGATTATCACTTTTTTAATAATTTGCTTTTGCTATGGTGCAATGGCTAATTGTCATTAAAACAAAAAAAACAGTTAGCGCGCGTATGTTCATTGTTTGCCGATGCGCATTTGCAAACGCGCACCAGCGAAAGAAATAAATGAAAAAATAGATAATTTTGTAACTTTAGCTATCAATAATAAATATGTCATGAGCCACCAAAGTGTATACGAGGTATGGGATGATCAAGTGATTATCAAATTGCCAACCGAATTTAAAAATAGCAGAAAAGTACGCGTGACTATAGACGATGTTATCGAGAGCACCGATGAGAAACTTCTGCTTTTAAAAAGAGCCAGTACCGATCCTCTTTTTTTAGCAGACGTGCAAGAGGTGGAGCGCGATTTTCAGCTAAGTGATAAGGAAGTGCTATGACCTACAAAAGATGGGCAATTTTCAAGGCCGATTTAGAACCTGTGGTGGGTTCTGAACAGGGTAAATCAAGACCGGTGCTAATTATTAGCAATGACAAAATTAATGAGTTACTTAACATCTTGCCTATCACCTCCAGAAAGCCCAATCGGATAATTTACCCCAATGAAGTATTGATACCCTCTGGGGAATTTGGGCTTGCAAACGAGTCGATTATTTTATGCCACCAAATCAGAACTGTCGACAAAAGAAGATTGAGCAAAGTCTATGGGCAAATTCATGACGAGAGATTTCAACATGAAGTATTAGAAGTGCTTCGCTTCCAATTGGGCATGGGCATCTTATCTTAAAATGTACCTCTTATTGCTTAGTGCGAAAGCATTGGCACATCAAGAAACTCGATAGTGATGTTGTCAACTGCCTTTTCTTTATCCATCCAAAACTAACAATCTAAAATAGTTGTAAAAACTGCCTCAATAGTTATACTTTTGCCTTCAGACTGTTTGCCGAATGGGCAGGCACTATAATTAACTTATGACAAGCGATTTTAGAATTGTGGAAGAGCCGAAGCAGCCCCTGGCAATGAATGCCAAGAAGTTTGCTATGTGGTTGTTTTTGGTAAGCATAGGGATGTTGTTTGCCGCCTTTTCATCAGCATACATTGTGAGACAAGCCGAAGGGAATTGGGTTGATTTTGCGCTGCCCACCATGTTTTACTATACCACTGCAATTATTGTAGTGAGTAGTATCTTTATTCAATGGGCCTATTTTGCGGCCAAGAATAACCAGTTAGAAAAGGTGAAATTGTTGATAGGAATAACCACTGTTTTGGGTATTTCTTTTTTAGTTGGTCAGGTGATAGGTTGGAAGCAAATGACGGAGAGCAGTATTTATTTAGTAGGAAATCCTTCAGGTTCTTTCGTTTATATTTTAACAGGGTTGCATGGAGCCCACTTAATTGGCGGAATTGTTTTTCTACTCATTATTTTGATTGCTGCTTTTAGAATGAAAATCAATTCCAAAAATCTCCTAGGGATAGAATTATGCGTTACTTACTGGCATTTTTTGGGTGGCCTTTGGATATATTTGCTTGTATTCCTAATATTGAACCGATAAACTAAACTTAGCTATGTCTAACTCTCCAACCGCAGTAGTTTCAGGATCAGAACAGGATCTTTGGAATGGTGGCGTTTCCCCTCTGAACGCAAGTTATGGTAAACTGATGATGTGGTTCTTCTTGCTGTCCGATGCTTTTACGTTCTCGGGTCTGTTAGTAACTTATGGTTTGGTGAGATCGGCCCACAAGGCGTATGCAGGTGCTGTAGATGCTTTCTCGTTCTCTCATGCCTACTGGCCCATCCCTGAAAAGGTTTTTGATTCTGTTCCATTTCTACACGGAGTCACGCTTCCACTTGTATTCGTTGGCATCATGACTTTTGTGTTGATAATGAGTTCAGTTACAATGGTATTAGCTGTTGAAGCGGGCCATAGAATGGATCGCCAAGCCGTTGAGAAATGGATGCTTTGGACAATCTTAGGAGGTATTACTTTTTTGAGTTGCCAAGCGTGGGAGTGGATGCACTTTATAACAGGTACCGATAACGGTACTGTGATCAAAGAAATAGTTGGTGGGGAATGGATTACTAAGACAATTTATGGAGCTAATCTTCATGAAAACCAGTACGGCCCACCAGATTTTGCTGACTTCTTTTTCTTTATTACCGGGTTTCATGGCTTCCACGTATTTAGCGGTGTGCTATTGAATTTCCTTATCTATTATAGAACTGTTACAGGAAGATATGAAAGAAGAGGTCATTATGAGATGGTTGAAAAGGTGGGATTATATTGGCACTTTGTTGACCTTGTTTGGGTGTTCGTATTTACCTTCTTCTACCTAGTATAATAACTTATTATAAACCATATATGGAACATTCACACGAACCTCAAGTTACCGTTCTCCCGCCCAACAAAGAGAAGATAAAAAAACTTTGGACAGTTGCTGGAATTTTAGGTGTACTCACAATTATTGAATTTATAATTGCTTTTTCTGTGCCCCATGGATCATTCAAAACCTTTGTGTTTGTTGTTATGACAATCATGAAGGCAGGTTACATAGTAGGTGAGTTTATGCACTTAAAATATGAGGTAAAAGTCCTATTTTGGTCAATTCTTATACCAATGATTTTTGTGGTTTGGATGTTGGTTGCCTTTGTATATGAAGGAATGAAAATTTCTGATGTTCACTTTTAAAGTGTAACCGAAGTTAACAGAAGAAGGCTATAGTAATCTCTAGCCTTTTTTTATGGTATCTCTCGTCCTGAAATGGGTTTACCCGGTCAGGCTTTTTTAATGGTGAAAAATAGGGAGGGCAAATAGATAAGAATTAGGCGGGTTGTAAAAATAAAACCCAATATATTGCATCCGCTATTTATACTTTTGCCAAGTGAACAAAAAAGCTATTTATCTCTTTATTGCGCTCTTACTTCCTAGTTCTGTATTTGTTTTCTTGAAACTTACGGGCAAAAACCAGTTTGATATTCCCATTTATTATAAGTCAGGAATAGACAGCTTGTCCTCCCTATGCTACCGGGATTATTCAAAACCTTATTTCATTCATGATTCAGTTTTATCTCAACTTAACTGGGTTGAAAAGGAGTCATCGCTAGTTACTTTGGGAGCAATCAATGGTGGTGAGATGAAGCGGTTGAATGACATATTCTCGAAAACAGAGTATGCTATTTATACAATCAATGATTCAACGAGCAGCCGCCAAATTCAATTAAATGTGTCGAGATTTAACCATTGGAAAAATTGTGTATTTGTTGCCAAGGAATATATAAATATTGTTTTGGTGGATAAACAAAAACGCATCCGCGGGTATTATAATGTGGGGACAAGAGAAGAAATGGACCGGTTAATTGTTGAAATGAAAATTCTACTGAAGAAATATTAAAATTAATGGAGCCGTTAACTACAAAACAAAACCCTGAACCGTATAAAAAACATATCATTGTTTTATCCATTGTTATTCCAGTGAGTATTGCAGCTCTTTTTGGAATAAAAATTGAAGGCTTCGATTTCTCAACGGCTTGGCGATCCATTCTATGGCCCGCTTCAACAGCTAATACCATTGTAACTGAACTCATTATCAACACAAAAGTCATGATGCCA
>JANXRR010000048.1 GCA_025356795.1 Bacteroidia bacterium | reverse complement strand
GATTAGGCAATACCCTAAAAGGGGTATTTTTAGAAGAATCCTGAAATAGCAGGTTATTTAGGCATCTACTCAGCTTAAAAACACTTATTTTTTTATGAGGCTAAATGCTACTCAGAAGGATGAAATGAAGCTCCGAACCATGAAAGCCTGCCCATTACGTTCTATACTCACACCAGTTCTTTATAACAGATTAAGGCAAGATTGAAGATTGATTATTTGTTGCGAAAGCGGACACCCTATTTCGAATATGATCAAAGATACTTTCGATTTAATGACTTCAAATCAGAATTAGCCTGTTTTAATCGGTGGTACAGCTTTTGTAATTAGGGAAGCAAATCTACCAACTATGCTACGATATTTATTCGTTTTGTTCTTCAGAAACCTGCAACGCCAAAGGTTATTCTCGTTCATTAATATACTCGGTCTGTCAGTCGGTATGGCAAGTGCCATACTCATGTATTTATATGTGAGCAATGAATTCAGTCACGATAGGTTTCATGTAAATGCAGATCGTATTTTCAGAGTTAATCAAACCTTTATCTGGGGCGAGGCAAATGATCACCAATTTGCGAGCACTGGCCCAGGTGTTTCATTTGCTGTAGCACAAGAAATACCAGAAGTAGAACAAGTAGTCCGCATTCATACGCCTGGCGATTTTTTAATAAGCTATACAGATGCAAAGGGCCAGACAAAATCAATCGATCAAGATAAAGTACTTGCTGCAGACTCAAACTTTTTTCAGGTGTTCACTTTTCCTTTGATTAAAGGCAATGCAAAAACAGCGTTGCGGCACGCGCAAACATTGGTGATGACAGAATCTGCTGCGAAGAGATATTTTGGTGATGAAGATCCAATGGGCAAATTGCTTAGGCTGGGTGAAGGAGACCAACAGCAAAACTATGAAGTAACTGGAATAACGAAGAACTTACCTACAAACTCATACATTCAATTTGATGTAATGCTTTCCATGAACAGTTTCCCAGTTGTGCGGAGAATATACTGGAGTTGGATCTGGACGCAGGTAGAAACGTTTGCTCTTCTTAAACCAGGAAGTTCAATAGAAACAGCACGTGCTCGATTGAAAGATATTCCACGTAAGTACGCAGGCACTACACTTGAACGTTCCATGAACATGTCATACGATGATTATATTAAAAGTGGAAAGAAATGGGATTTGTATTTGCAGGCCCTTACCAATATTCATTTGCCCGATGAGGTGGTTTATAATAGACTTAATGATGCCGGCAATATCAAAGTGATCTATGCATTGATTGGAGCGGGCATTGTGATGGTTCTGTTATCATGCATCAATTTCATGAATCTTTCAACAGCACAATATGCACGCAAAGCAAAAGACACATCGCTGCGCAAAATATTAGGTTCCGCCAGAAGGCAGTTAAGTGCAAGCTTTTTTGTTGAGGCTTTTATCTTCTGTGTAATTAGTTTGTTGATTGGCATTTGTGTTACACAAGCAGCGTTGCCTTGGTTTAATATCGCCACCGAAAAGCATCTTGAATTAAATTTTTTTACCAATTGGAAAGTGTGGACAGGCATAAGTGCACTTTTAATTTTGATGAGTATGCTTTGCGGAAGTTACCCTGCAATTTTCCTGAGCGCGTTCAGCCCGGCAGATGCCATAAAAGGCAAATTTCATAAGGGTAAAGAAGGTAGATTTTTTAGAAATGGTATGGTGGTTTTTCAATTTGTTATCTCTATTTCATTAATCATTTTTACAGGTGTGGTTTCGCAACAATTGAAATTTTCTGCAGAGAAAGATTTGGGCTTTGATAAAGAAAATTTATTGGTGATAGAGCGTGCGGAATGGACTAAAAGCAGAGAAGCGTTTGCCAACACGATAACACAAGTAAGTGGAGTGACAAATGTAAGTTGGTGTTCTGCGGTTCCTCCAAATGTGATGGGAGGAGATAAGTTTAAAGCAGAGGGCAGCGAAAAAAATGTTGCACTTAATTTTGCGAAAGCAGATGAACAATATTTGCCAACACTAGGTGTTAAGCTTAAATATGGCAGAAATTTTTCTAAGGATATTCCAGGTGACTCGGCACGGGTTATCCTCAATCAAAAAGCAATAGAAGCATTAGGTTGGAACGTTGATGAATCTGTAATTGGCAAAAGAGTGTATATGCCAGGTTGGGATGAAGCCAAGTTTGAAGTGATTGGCGTTACAGATGACTACCATTATTGGTCATTGCTAACTCCCATTGAACCAATGGCCATCTTTCATATTAAGCATCCCATTAAAGGAAGTAATAGTGAATTTATGTTAGTGAGATTGAACCAACAGAATAGCGAATCACTTCAGGCAACAATCGAAAATTTAAAAGTAAAATGGAAAGTTTTTGCAGGTGATAACCCCTTTCAATATTCCTTTGTAGATCAGGATTTCGCCAATGCATTTAAGAGCACACAGCAGTTTGGTAAATCACTTTCTATTATTTCGGGCTTGGCAGTGTTGATTGCCTCGCTTGGTTTGTTAGGTATGATCATTTATACACTTGAGCAACGCACAAAAGAAATTGGCATCCGTAAAATTGCTGGTGCCTCTGTACTTAATATTGTTACGCTTATCTCGAAAGATTATGCTAAACTTATTTTCCTTGCATTTTTAATCAGTGCGCCCTTAACATACCTATTGATCCAGCAATGGTTGGCGGATTATGAGTTTCGAATTGTTCCTTCACCTTTGATATTTATTCTGGCAGGATTGGGAACCTTATCTCTTGCTTTTGTTATTACAAGCTATCATTCTATAAAAGCGGCAATGAGAAACCCTGTAGAGGTATTGAGAGATGAATAGTATTATTTCAAATATCCAGCATAAAACTTTTCAATCTCTTCTTTGCTTGGTTGAACTAAAGGACGAACAACTCTAAACCCAACATAAGCTGCGTCTGTTAACCACCAGCGGCTCTTGGGTATTTGTGGATCGCGTTGATTCCATTTCGCTTCTGACGGAATGCGGTTTGCACTTCGTAGTTCTTTAGAATCGTCAACATACGCGCCACCACGCACAGATTTTCGGTAACGAGAAACGGGAGGATTGATTGGATCTTTGATGCTGCTCTTTTGATAATACTCGCTTTCATATTGATCGAGTGTCCATTCGCTTAAGTTGCCGAGCATGTCATACAATCCCCAAACATTTGGTTTCTTAGAAGCCACTCGATGAAATTTTGCTTCACTGTTTTCACGGAAGTAAGCGTAGTCTTTTAATGTGTTGATGTCGTTACCAAACGGATACTTTGCGTC
>JANXRR010000047.1 GCA_025356795.1 Bacteroidia bacterium | reverse complement strand
CTACGTATTAGAGGGTTCTCAGCTCTGCACAATTGCCGAAAGCCGTGAACTTGCCTTTTCGGTAAACGTACCTTTCGGCAATTGTGCAGAGCTGAGAACCCTCTAATACGTAGTCGCCAATTTGTTGCTTATCTAAAGTGCTTATTATACCTGATGCTGGAGCTTTGACAGAGATCGTTCCAAAGGAAGATGACACCGAATCTTGAAGAAGGGATTGTGAACCCAACGCTCTCTTTTCTTTTGTTTCTAACACATAAAGCACTTGGCCTTCTTTCACGGCATCGCCAAGTTTAATAAACACTTGAGTGATAAAGGCCGGAATGGGTGAAGTAACTACGTTACGCTTTAGGTAGAGTGTATTTGCAAATAAGGTAAGCTCATCTTTTACAATGCCGTTGTTCATAGATGTAACTTCCACTAAAACTTTTGCTTTGATGGGAGCCTCTTCTTCAGTTGCGATTTTAGTGCAAGCAGTTGCTAGTAAAGCAAGAAAAAATATGAATTTAGAAATAGTGTTCATAGTGTTTACCAATTCCAATAATTATACAAATTGATGAGAAGATCTTTGTTGGTTTGAAACAATACAAAGTCGCGTTGCGTGATGGCCATACTTTTTAAAACACTTATATAGTTGATTACTGATATTTGGCCACGACTTAATTCTTGCTTGTAAAACTCCAACAGCTTTTGGTATTCTTTGAGTTGATCTTCCGTTAAGGCAATGCGCTCGTCAATGGATTTCAGTTCTGTTAAAATTCTATTCTTACGAATTGTATTCTGGTTATAAAAAAAAATCTTGTACAGGGTTGTTGATCGCATTAAAACAGTAGTACGCTGTTGCGCTATTTTACGTTGCTTGCCATCCGTTATGTTCATGCTAAAGTTTAAACCTGCACTTAAGCCAAACCTATCGGCCAGGGTGGGAGCGTAGACTGCATTCAATCCAGTATTCGCGAAAGCGCCAACCAAGGGTTTGTATTTCAATTCGAACACTTTTTGAGCGGCCAATAAATTGAGACTATCCAATCGATACCGCTCAGTGAAGCGAGACATTTCAATGGGTACAGTCAGTTTAATATTGATGACAGGTAGCACTTGATAGGTGGTGTCTGAAATCCCACAAAGCACACGCAGATCCATCAAGTCTCTTCTATAGGTTGATTTAAATGTAGCGAGGGCATTAAGTTGAGCTTTCAATTCAATGATGAGCAACGAAAGGTCAGATTGTTTGGCAATACCGCTTTCAACTAACTTCGAGATTACATTTTTTTGGTCGTTTATGATTTTGATCAAATTCGCCAAGTATTCTGTTTGCTTATAATCTTGAAGGCAGAGAATGTATTGATCGGTGATAAACCTTTCAAGATCATGGGAGGTAAGCTGAATATTGTTTTCATTGATTTGGCCTCCGATCAGCGTTTGCTCTACACCTGTTTTAAAACGATTACTTGTAAACAATGGTTGGTTGATGTTTAACATGCCCTGATACACGCCACCATTGCTCGCGGCAATATCATACCCCATATAGTTTTCTGTGGTAGATGGGTTAAAGTCTAGTTTCGATTGCCCATTGTCTTTTGCTATAACAGGTGCAAATGTATAATTTCCCGTAAGGCTCACTTGTGCTTTGGTATACAATGCCCGCAATCTATCTGCTTCAAGCCCTGCAGCTTCGCGTTGGTTTTTATTATCTTGAATTAATGGGCTGTTTACTTTCGCTTTTTCAATATAAAAGGAGAGGTCTTGCGAAAAGACTATGTGCATTTGTAGACTTAACGTAAACACTAGACCTAACCATAACTGGAAGCTGGAAGAAAAAAACAGAAAGCCGCTTATTTGATAAACTCTACTCATGATTAAAAAAATTCCCGCTAAGGTAAAACCAATTATTTCATTCCATATTCTAAAACCATAAAAGTACCTGGTACAACTTTAGGTCTTGGGTTCGGATTTTCAGCAGTTGCAGCAGGGGTTTCACCATATTGAGCGGTTGAAACAAATACGTGCTGAGTTTTTGAATCGTAGGCAATGGTTCTTGCACCAACTTCTGTTTTTATAGTTTCCATCACTTTAAATTCAGATGCTGAAACTTCTTTAACCACAGTTATTGAGCCTTCGCCATTAGAGCTGAATGCTAACTTCATTTTAGGATCGAACACCACACCATCTACG
>JANXRR010000009.1 GCA_025356795.1 Bacteroidia bacterium | reverse complement strand
TAATGTTTAATATAGAGTGTTAGTTAATGACTGTTGGCTCTGTAACTTGTAATGAGTATGCAGAGATGTGTAGAGGGGGTTTGGTTTTTGGGGGGTTTAGGGCGTAGCTGGGGAGCTGCGCCCTTCTTTTTTTAATGCAATATCCCCTCTTCAATGTGGAATATATTCTTCAGTTTATCCTGACCCTTCCTATCCATCATAAGCACCAAATAATTTTCTACCTCAATTTTAACATTGCCTTCAGGATTTTTTAATAAAATCCTTTTTCCCTCCATTATTTTTACTAACCCAATAAGTATAACATTGCAATCCATTTTAAGATCTAAAAATGCTTTGTCGTAAGGCATTCCTGCAAAGGGATTATTAGCTTTTACCAAAAATTGCTTCATGTCATACTCATGATCTTCATGAGCATAAGCAATCAACTCCTCACTGAATATGGCCACATCTGGCTCGTAGATATAGCTTGCCAGCAACTTAGAGGAAATATCATTTTTAGAAATAGCATAGGTAACGCCCGCATTTTGGAAGGTTTGTTTTAGGTTTCCATTGTCGAGCGTTACTACAAGATTGAGATTGTCAAACCTTTTGCGTATGTCAATAACATACACTAGTTTCTCTGTATCGTCATTCAAATTCACGAACACAACTGAAGATTCACGAATATTTGTCTTATCTATAAAATCAAAATTATTATAATCTGAATATAAAGTATAGACTTGATCATAGTTATAATATTCGCGGATAATATCAATATGCGATCGTTCTTTGGTAACAATTGCCACTTGCCTTCCTGCGCCAATCAGATGGCTTATTACCGATTGACTAAAATCGTTCCACCCAATTATTACCACATGGTTTTTAAATGAAGTTCCATTCAACCCTAATTCTTTTTGTTCGCTAAGTGTGCTCATAAAATTTGCAATTTGACCGATAACAAAACCATAAACGCCTAAACTAGAAAATAGAAAAACAAAACCAATTATTCTTCCCCAAGAAGTGACTGGATACATATCACCATACCCTACAGTGGTAAGGGTGGCAACAAGATACCACAATGCATCTTCTAATGTATCAATTGTTCGCTTCGGAGATTGATCTTCAAAATACATTAAAAGACCTGTCAATGTTACATAGATGGCAATAACTATGATGGCACTCCCAATCTTTTTATTCCGGTTTCGATGCTGCATTCGTTTTTAAATCTAATCCCAAATAAGACAAAATAGAAAATAAATAAAAATTAAGAAGGTTTCTTGTAACTACAATGTTGGAAATTCTTATTGTTCACAGGCATTGATAACCTGCACAACTTGTTCTGTTTCAATGATTCCTTTGTGATGGCCCCACGTGTTGTAGATGTAAGTTGATAGTTCTGCAATTTCCAGTTCTGTGAGCGAAGGTATTCCAGGCATGGGTTTGTTGTAATGAAGGGCATTGACAGAAATTTCTCCGCTAACTCCATATTTCATAAGGCAAAAAACCTTTTCTACATTATTGTCCATAAAATCAGATTTGCTTAAAGGTGGGTAAAGCAACCCTAGGCCTTCGCCAGATTTTTGATGACAGTTGCTACAATTTTTATTATACAACTGCTCCCCAACAACATAGTATTGCTGAAATTTAACTGATTCTAGATGGCCAGTGGACTTTCCCAAACACGCCCACAAAGGGATTATAAAAGCACTAAAAATTAATGGACTCAAAGAAAACTTAAGGATGCACTGAAGATTAAATCTAGCACTCATTTTTCTAACCTCAATATTTTAATATCTCCCAATAATTTGTTTACTTCTTCTTCTTTAGTGCCGTCATATTTTCCACGGATGTGACCTTTTTTATCGATCAGTAAAAAAGCACCGCTATGAATAAATCCATCAGGTTCAGTCTTGTCTTCCATTGCGGTAGCAAAATAGCTTGTCTGGGCAATTTTATAGATCGAGTCTTTCACTCCCGTAACAAAATGCCAACGTTTGGCCTCTACACCCAATCGTTTTGCGAAGTCGTGCAACAAGGCTA
>JANXRR010000636.1 GCA_025356795.1 Bacteroidia bacterium | reverse complement strand
GAATAGAGAATTTTTCGCTCAGCGAATAATCGTTAAATAAGAGATTGCCACTATCAATTCTAAACACTCCAATTTTATAATCGCTATTCAAAAAATTCTTCGAAAGAGTTCGTACATATCGAGCAATCTCAATCACCATATTAAATCGATCGACCTGTTGAGTTACATCCGTTATGTTTTTACCCTTTTTTCCAAAAATAGCTTGCAGATTATCCAACGAATCATAACGTTCAAACTTTAAATAGGGCTTTGTTAATAATATGGAATCAAATAAATAAGTTTTTTGTAGTGGACTTAATTCGTTTATTACCATGACTGCTTTTTTAAACGCTAAGTAATCATCAGTGTTGGTTTTACCGAAATGAAAATCCCTTAAAGCTATACGTCCATTAGTTGTTATGCTTTGCTGATTTTTTATGTTTCCAATCGCGTTAATATCGGCATCAATCTTGGCTCGAAACATTCCATAATTGATGAGCTCCCAAAAATATTGACGAATAATCTCCAAGTCATAATCAGTAACTTTAACTGTTGTTCTGAAATTTTGATTTCTTAAATTAACCGATATGTTTCCATTAACTGTACCATCTTTTTTTCCATCTTGAAAAGAGAACTTGGTATAAATGGTATCTATGTTCCATTTTTTTCCGGAGCTTTCAATGTTTACTTTTCTTATAAAATAGTTAATGGGAATTGCCTGTTCCCGATAATGAAATTCGCCATTTATAAGTGAAGTTTTGAGAATGGAGAAATGCCAATTCGATGGAGTCAAGTTAATTGTATCAGAAGAAAACCGTTTGATAAAATCATCATAGTTAGATTGTTTTTTCTTCTGCACAATTTGAATCCAAGGTCTGTCTATTTTAAGTTCTGAAATTTCTATCTCATGAAATAATAGTTTGTGCAAACTTACATCAACACTTAATCCATCCGTTGAAAGAAAGAGACTGTCACCTTTTTTTTCATACATTCTTAATTTGTTTAAGTGAATGTATCCTGTAAAGGGATTAACATAGGCCCAATCAATTGTTACTTCGCGACCAATATACTTTACATCATTTTTTTCTATCCAGTATTTTGTTAATGGAGAAATAAAAATTATAAGTACCACTGCAACTAAAATTATAATCGCACCTACGAGAAGGATAATTCTAAAAAGTTTAGATTGGATTCGCTTCATAGTTAGAAGAATTCACCAAGGCCTACATAAAAATCGAACGAATTGCGCCCAAAACCAAAGTCGATAGTTAAATTGGTGTTTGAATTTTTATTAAACTTTATTCTAGCTCCAAAACCAACGGATGGATTGATGTATGCAAACTGTTGAGTATCGGGTTGAGTAAGTGATTGAGCATTACAAAAGAGAACCCCTCCAAACAGTCCATCTTTAACTAAATCAAATCGATATTCCGCCTCGGCATACAACATTTTCCTTCCACGAAATCTAGATACAAAATAACCACGTCCTGACCGAGTGGTTGGTTCATTGCTAGTAGAAGGAAGATTCAGATAAGGAACATTTCCGTAAGTGCCCCAGTAAAATGTCCAAAATGCAAGTAACCTTCGTTTATGTTGATTTAAAGAGATATATCTTCTGGCATCTGCATAGATGGATGTCCATTCATTTGTATTGCCAATGAAAGAAGGATTGGTTCGTAAGGAAAGTATTGCGTACAATCCTTCAGCAGGATTGATTGAATTTTTTCTTGTATCAAGTAATAAATTGGCCGTAATTCCTAAAGAATAGGAGTTATTATCAGTTCCTATTTTATATTTTTCAAATGAACTGGGAGTAGTAGGTGGATTTTGTTGTGATAAACTATAATAGCGGTCGTAGTTAATTCCACCTCCGTAAAAAAAATCATTCACTAAACGTTGGTTTGCATTGATGTAACATCGTATATAATTTAATGACAACCGATACTTATCGCTTTCTTTAGAATTGCTGCCAAGGCCATATGTATATTGATTTTGTGTAGTGATTTTAAAATCGCCTGGAATGTTCCAGTTGTTATTGGCGGTCCATAGATTAAAACCATAGCCAATTCCAAATTGGTTACTAAAATTGGTAGATGGTTCAAGGTTGGTTCGTGATAGGTAAGTTGAATCGCTATTGCCGAGATAGAATGCAGAATTGATACTTGAAACAAATACATTGCTTCCACCACGCTCTTCTGTTGATACGGGAATGAAGGAAATATACATTGGATGTTTCTTTGATGTATACTTATTTTTTTTCTTCTGCTCTGGTGTTTTGATATGAGCAAATTTTGCAACAATCTCTACTAAGTCTCGTCTCGTTGTATCTGGTTTATTCTTCGATGCCACTTGGGCGTAAGCACAATTTACCTGCAGCCATACTAAACAGAGAATTAGCTTTCCAACAGCCTTTCTTTCAATCATTAGAAACTTTACTCAATACGGATTGCCAGTTACTTTATCTGATTTTAGTTGACATTCCATTGCATTATCAAGGTGGTGACGCAAAAATGGAAGACAAGAATTTGCCCAGGCTTTAATATCAGGATCTTTGGCATTGGCTGCACCTAATTCAAAAGTATCAATAGCTTTTTTGTGTCGCTCTACCATTAAACCTGCATAGGCTCTATCAAAATCTTTTCCTGGTTGAGTCATTAAATTTCTATACGATTCTTTTCCTTTTTCCGTCAGGGAATCAGGAATAGAAATCATTTTTTTTTGCGCTAAATTCTTTAATAACATAAATGCTTTTGAGTGATCTTCCTCAATTGAACTTCCTAATTTTTGAATATCTCCCATCATACCATTCTTTTTAGCTAATAGGCCTAACTCAATTTCTTCTAAATTAATTTCGGCTGCATCTGTTAAAAATGATGCATCTTTTGCATCGGTAATATCAAACTTTGCTTCATTATGTTCTTCTGCAATTGCCTTGGTGTCTGATGTTTTTTTAGAACTGCACGAGTTCAAACCAAGGATAATGATTAGTAATAGACTTTTCAGTACTGTTAAGTTCAATTGCATTTTGATAAAGATTAATTCCTTCTACTGCCACTAATAACATTAAATAATATGGCAATTATGGCGATAACCAAAAGTGCATGAATTAAACCCCCAGCGCCATAGGCAAAGAATCCGACAAGCCAACCGATTATTAAAATGACAGCAATAAAGTACAATAGATTTCCCATAATTTTATTTTTTTTAATTTGTTATGTCTATTATAGTATAAAATATATGCCGTCCATACGCTTGATAAAAACAGATTCTATCAAAAAAAATTTAAATATCTTTAGATAAATGTAGAGAAAACTCCACTTATTACTACTGTCATTGATGTCAAAATTCAGTGTGTAGAGCTAGCTATTTTTGATTGTCTTTATACACATCCTTATCATGCTCATTGCCAGACGATTTTTTCGGAACCTCTTTAAGTCTTTGCTTCATTTCTTTTAAAGTGGTATCTGTTTGTCCCGTAAGATCGCGAACATTATTTTTAGTAGCAACCGAAGGCTTCTTGAAGAGACTCTTTGCTGATGTACGTTTGCCCTTTTGCAACGGGCTCGATCCTAAATTTTCATTTTTAATTTGTTGCATAATTTTATGTTAACGTTTATTAATAATTTCATTTTGCGATTTCTCTTTTGCTTTTCTTTCTTCTTTTTCCTTTTTTCTGAAGTATCCTCGTGTCAAGAAATTATGTTTCAATGCTTCCATATTTTCATCAAGTTTAAAAGAAGCTTTTTCTGAATTCCTCATAATGGCTTTCAACTCGTTCGAAAAAACTGTGTCTGCAAGTAATACACCTACTGCGTTATTTTTATCATTCATCTTGGTAGTTATACTTTCTATACTTTTCGACATGACGGCTGCACTTGTACTTACTTTTTTCACGTTTGCCAATGTTTGATCGAATACAGCTACAAAATTTGTATCATTGAGCAATGTTGGCACAAGACCCTTGCCATGTTGTATTTGATATGCTGCTTTTGAAAGCTCGGTAGAAGCTTTAATAGTATTTTCTCCTGTAACTCTTAGATTATCTACTGTTTTTCTTATGTCTTTTGCGAAAGTCCCCTCATTTAATAATTCGCCAATTATTCCCTGACCTTTATTAAGCTTGTTGGAAATCGTTTTTAAATCGAGCGTGATGGATCGTGTATTTTCTCCTACTTCTTTTGCTATCGTTATCAATTCTTGAGTATCAGCGGGAGACACGGCATTGATTAGATCTCCATCCTTAATTATCGTTTCTGAATTACCGGGTTGAATAACCACAATACGATTGCCAATCAATCCATCTGAACCAATGGAAGCGGTTGCGTTTTTACGGATGAATTCATTTTGCTTCTCTTTCAGATTTAGCGTTACAATTACTTCACCTACTTTTACAATGCGCACTGTTCTTACAGTTCCAATTTGAACTCCAGAAAGCCATACTTTATCTCCTTCTTTAAGGCCTTCTACATTTTTAAATACAGCGGACACCACAAATGTTTTGCTAAATAAATTACTGGCAGTTCCAATAAAAAGCAGTGCTACA
>JANXRR010000627.1 GCA_025356795.1 Bacteroidia bacterium | reverse complement strand
TGGCTATCAACTCAACATTGACGAAGACCTACTTCCCCAATCATTTAAAGAAGCAACACAGCTAACACAACTAATTAAAGAAAGAAATTTCAAGAAAACTCAGGAAGGCATTGCGCTTACTGCAGAATTGTTGGACTATTTTAGAACTGTAATACCAGCCCAACAAGCAGAATTTATTGCCGCTCAAATACGATTTTATTTAGGCAAAGAGGTTGCTAGCTATGTTGGTTTGAAGCCAGAACCGTTTAAGGATAAAATTACTTCCGTTGTTAATTCATTAAGGTCATTCAAAAATATGGTATCGGAGCCAGCAGCAAATAGTTATAACAAGATGATGGCTGATCACACTCGACTTCGAAAAAAATTTATTGTTTGACACTTGGTTTCTAAGAAACAATTTCAGATAATTTGGATTGAAGAAATAGAGCACTTAGTCAGCTTATTATTTATACATCTCAAACCATTCAAACCGCTCCTTAATAATTTTGTGTTTCTCACTTTTTATATAATTCAAAAACTGATACGCAACTGGCGAGAATCTTTTGTTCTTCAACCAGATCAAGTGCCATATAGATTTTATGGGGAAATCCTTTACAGGAATAATTTGCAAATCGCCATTGCTTAGTTCGCTCCTTATTCCGATCAAGGGCATAATGGAATAACCGAGTCCTGCTATTACCGCTTGTTTAACTGCCTCATTAGAAGTAAGCTCCATTTTCATTTTCACTTTTAAATGATTGCGCTCAATAAATCGCTCAATAACATAGCGCGTGCCTGAACCTTGTTCGCGATAGATAAATGGTAACTCACTCAATATACTTTTATCGTATGGCTTGTTATTAAAATTTTCTATCATTATTTCCAACTAGATAAAGCTTGTTGGCAATCAACTCTACTTTATCAATATTCAATGGATCGGGCAAAACAGAAACCAATGAAAATCTTACTGCTGCCCTGGCAATTACTTTTCCGTTTAACATTATCTTTGGTATATCGCTCTATCACGAATTCGCAAAATTCATTTTCGCATTCTAAAATTCAATAACTATGAACAATTTACAACTACTCACCATCATTGCTGAGGAATCGCTTACTAGTTTATTAGAAAAAGAGATTATAGCTTTTGGCGCAAAAGGTTATACAGCTTCCAATGTTTCCGGAAAAGGATTACACAACCTGCGCGACAATCAATGGGAAGGTGAGAATATTAAACTTGAAACCATTACCTCAGAAGAAAATTGCCAATTGATTTTGAATCACTTAGAAAAGAAATATTTTGAACGATACGCCATGATTGCCTTCTATCATCCTGTGCATGTAATACGCAATCAGCAATTTATCTAAGGCAAATTTTTAATGAAAGAAAGTATTATTACCGTTCTGACCTAACAAACAAACCTCTTGTAAAATAATCAATCAGCTACTATTTAAGTAAATATATTCCCTCCATGCTATGCAATCGGTTGAGGTTGCTATTCATAAAAAAAAAAATTATCTATATAATAAAAAAAATAAATGTCAACATATAAAAGAATTGTCAGACCTTTTTGAGATAGAAAATAAAATATTAACTCGGCATAATTGTTGCGATCAAAAAACCGTTTGGTTGTAACAACTAACTATGAGAACCCTTCCTATCTCAATTTTAATAATTTGAAACCTATAATAAATTATGCTGTATCACTGCTTCTTCTCTTATTGATAGGATACGGTCAACTATTTGGTCATGCTTACAAAAATTATAAATTTCGCCCTCCACTGAATAAGCTAAATGCAGTAGGATTGCAGAAGACGATTATTATAAAACCAACAGAAACCGAATACATTTATATTGAAGAAGGTGAGAGGGAAGAAAAAGAAGAAGAACGAATTAATTTAAAAGAGCATTCCAAAAATAAAAACTATTCCCTGTTCTTCAATTTCAATGTATCCGCACGCTTATTTCGATCTATAATAAACTACTCTTCTTTCTTTAAGTGTTACTCGCCCTCCTCCTTTTTTAGATCTCCATATCTCGTATTCGGAGTATTCAGGTTGTAGTACATTATAATGTAGGAAAGTTAAAAAATACTACCTCTATTTTTTAATAGCACGAAGTAAAAAAATGA
>JANXRR010000594.1 GCA_025356795.1 Bacteroidia bacterium | reverse complement strand
TGCCGAAAGCAAAAGCTTCACATAATAAGGGGTTACCATAGGTATAACAATCATAAGGGAATGAAACTGTTAAAGGGGCTTGGCAAACATCGTAGTTAACACTAGCACATTGACATGTAATAATCGCATTAACCAGACTTATTGCACCACCCACTACTCCACCTACTATTCCCAAACCGGCAATGGCATCACCTTCTAATCCTTTTGCCAACCCAACCGCACCTCCCACACTATTCCCGAGGCCTGAGCCTCCACTTATAGTGCCTACATAACAAGCAAGTAAACTCCAAAATGTGCAGTCGTCAGTTACCCTTGCTGATTGATCTTGCGCATTAGCTGCAATATTAATTTCGTTTTGTTCTACTTTCCATTTCAACGCATATTTTACCACTGCTTTATGTGCCAGAATTTCTTCTCGTTCACCTATTGATAAGTCCTTATTTTCTATCACGTCTGTTTCCTTATCATCATACCAATCCATGATAGCTTTTGAAGATGGCTGTTTGTTGATCAGTTCCAACAATTGCTTATGGTCATTTTTTATTACTTCTCCCTGTTGAATGGAATATGTTTTTTGTAAAACCAAATCATCTATAATCTGGTTATGTGTCCATCCTTTTGTCCTTTCAATATTATCAGCATATTGTTTCTTAAAATCAGCTTGCATATCCTTGGGAAGGAATGAGTAGGCATCTATGGTGCCTAAATAATATTTAACATACGTATACAAAAATTTACCAGACTGTTCGTGGTTATAAACGGATAAGTCAGATCCTATCCTCGCACCACTTAAAGGATCAATCTTAACAGTCGGTAAACTAGGAAGAGAATCATATTTGCAACTGTTTAACATTAAAATAAAAGTGAATAAGAAAACCGTGGTTTTCTTAATATCTATTTTTTTCATAAAATATTGGTTACTGGTTTGTCTCGACTAAATTATTTAAGTCTTGACAAATAGAAGTATAAACCAAGTTTAAGTCAATGGGTAGATCTACCCTATTTTTTTCCAAACTATACTTTAGGGAGGTTAGAATTATGAAGATTGTATTGGTAGGTGGCCTTAATCAATTCTTCCTTGCTGCTTACATTAAATTTCTTGTAAAGTTTCTCACGGTGCTTTTCAATTGTTCTTGGGCTTTTAAAAAAGAAGAATCCAATCTTTGTACTGCTCTGACCATCGTATATTGCCGAGAGTAATTTTTTTTCAAAATCAGTTAAATCAGGCATTTCATTTGAAATGGCTAACGGATCATTCGGTGAGGGCAGTTGTTTTTGAATGATACTAAGTGCTAACCCCGTCATATAACCACCACCACAATTTACTACTCGGATTGCTGTTAATAATTCTTCAATATCATTACCTTTTCCAATAAAGCTTTTTACTCCGCGCTTGTACATTTGGATTATATTTGACTCATTGTCAAATTGAGACAATGCTATTATTTTAATAGAAGGGTATTGATTACGGATTCGTTCTGTTGCCTCAATTCCATTCATCTCCGGCATTTGAATGTCCATGAGAATGATGTCTGGCATGGTAGTTACAACTTTTAATTTTGCCAATAAATCTACTCCATTATTGGCGATTAAAACCAATTCAATATCATCCTCATTTTGAAAAATGAGTTGCAAAGCTTTTTGAAGACGAATGGAGTCATCTGCAATGGCTAATCTAATTTTATCCGTTTTCACTGTTTAGTCCGGGAGGTTACACTAAAACTCAAAAAAAGAAATCTCTTATTGAAATTACACAGCAACTAAAAGTAGCAGAACTAAATCAAATTATACTACTCAAATCCATAAATTTTCTATTATGGAGGTTGGAATGTGCATTTTGGTGTAACCCTTTCAACTGGCTGTACTTATTATGCCAGAGTATTGGAAAAATGGTTGCTGCTAGGCAGAATTTCTCATCATCAAATCAACAATCTTCAAATAAGAAATTCAATTCTTCCGCCACTCCATCGTATTGATCATGTGCATAACCTCTTTCTTCATAAAATCGATGGCAGGCTTGAGTGAATCATTTTGAACTTTCACGTTGAAGTACAATGCACCCCTTAAAAAGTTCTTTGATGAGTCGGTCATGGTAAATTGAAATTGGCTTGGCACTTCTCCTTCAATTTCAGAAATGAATGCCGTTTTTCCGGAAGGAGTCTTTACTACAGTTTCATCAATGGCGTATGCTTTTATCTGATGTTTGGCTGTTAGTTTATAAGCATCGTTGTAGTATTCTTTAAGAAGTTGCTCTTTGTTGTAAATATGCTTGTATGTAATATGAATAGTTGATTTTAATGTGGGATAAAATATTTCAATAAAATTCGCTTCGCTTCTCCAAGATGAATCTTTTAATAACTTGGCGTGTAGTGAGTACTCAAACGTATACGGAAGTGTATCTGGCAAATGTTTGTATGCTGCTGTTGGCAAGATCAAACGATTATAACCTCTTGGCTTCGGTTGGTAATCTTTAGCGCAACCCATTATTAGCAACCATCCGCCAATAGCCAACAGCCCTCTATTCATTTGGGTTGGCTTTTTCATTCACAGTAATCCTTATTTTATTGATACGTTTCTGCTCTACTGCAGCAATGGTAAAACTAAAGTACTGAAAAGTAATTGTCTCATTTACTTTAGGCATAGCACCATGAAGTTCTAAAATTAAACCGCCCAACGACTCGCTTTCTCCTTTCACATCTTCAAAAATTGAAGGGTCAATAGTTAGCACTTTACACACATCCGTAAGTGGTGTTTTTGCTTCAAACACAAAATTTTTATCGTCAATTTTTTGATAGGTTATACTCTCTTCGTCAAACTCATCGTTGATGTCGCCTATAATTTCTTCAATAAGATCTTCTAAGGTGATAAGACCAGCAGTGCCGCCATATTCATCTACCACCACAGCCATGTGCACATGCTTGCTTTGAAAATCTTTTAATAATGAATCTAGCTTTTTTGACTCGGGAACAAAAAATCCCGGCCTTAGAAGTTTCTTCCAATTAAAGTTTGGATCTGTGTCTAAATATGGAAGTAAATCTTTTATGTATAAGATGCCTTCAATCGTATCAATTGATTCTTTAAAAACAGGTATTCTAGAAAAGCCCGATTTATTTACCTGATCCATCAAATCAGGAAAAGTTAATTCAGCATCTACAGCCGAAATTTCCATTCGCGATTTCATCACCTGTTTTACGGTAAGAGTTCCAAAATTTACAATGCCTTTCAGAATATCTTTCTCCTCTTCCGATGTGTTGTTATCTTTTGTTGTGAGGTCCAGTGCTTGGTTTATTTCTTCTAGCGTGGTGCTATATCCTTTCTTTTCAACACGTCTTTCAACGATGCCCGTCAGACTCATTAAGGGCCATGAAAGCGGGCGACAAATGATTTGTAACCATTTCCACATGGTGCCAACCTTTCTTGCTATTGCTAGATTATTTTGAGTGGCATAAACTTTAGGAATAATCTCTGCAAAAAAAGTAATAGAGAAGGTGGCTCCAAAAGTTACAACGCCTACAATTATTTCTGTTGGCTTGTGTGTGCCCGTCATTTCCCACATCAAAAAAGTAGAAATTGTTACTATGCCTACGTTTACAAAATCGTGTATAATTAAAATTGTGGCCAGTAAAAGCCTTGGCCGTTTCAATAAGTAAAAGATAGTATCATAATCGCCCGAATTTTTGTGCAGCTCTAAATCATCGGGTTTTAACGAAAAGAAGGCCACTTCAGAAGCCGAAACTATTGCTGAAACAAACAATAGCCCTGCAATTAATGAAAAACTTACTAAGTAGAAATAATTGAGTTCTGCCATATTCCTATCACATAGTGCTGGCAAAGCAATAGTTTATGCGATAGTGGCTCTTCATATTAAAAAGGCAGATCATCGGTGGTATTATCTGAAGAAGGTGTATTGAAATCTTCAGAGGTACTTGTATTTTTTGAAGGTGAACTTTGAGCAGAATATTCTTGACCTCCATTTCCTGTGCCAGGCTTGTTGCCGAGCATGGTCATATTATCGCCCACAATTTCTGTAGTGTAACGGGTCACATTGTCCTTTTCCCATGAACGAGTGCGCAACTTGCCTTCAATATAAACCATGTCACCTTTGTGCAAATACTTGGCGGCAATTTCTGCCAGCCCTCGCCAAAGCACAATGTTATGCCATTCTGTTATCTCTTTACGTTCGCTGGTAGTCTTATCTTTGTAAGATTCTGATGTTGCTATTGAAAAATTGGCCACAACTGCCCCGTTTTCAAGGTTTCGAACTTCTGGATCTTTGCCCAAGCGCCCTACTAAAATTACTTTGTTAACTCCTGACATATTATAGATAAGTTGATTCGGTTATTTCCTTTAGAGATTTGATTTCTGAATTCAAAGAACAAAAATACCAAATTTTCGATCCTTTATAAAAAGTCAATATCCGCCAGGTAACGGCTCACCAATACTGGCTTTGGTAATTCTGCAATTTGTGTTGGTGAATATAGTTTTAATGTAGCCTTCTTAAAGCTCTTTTTGATTTGTGAATCCGTAATTTTTACAGGAATAAATCTGGCAAACAAATGTTGATGAGAAAGAATGTGTTTATAAATTTTAGAAGGCTTTCCGACTTCTGCGTTCATTAATAAATCCTCACCCGCAACAACCTTAGAAAGATCAGAA
>JANXRR010000589.1 GCA_025356795.1 Bacteroidia bacterium | reverse complement strand
TTGAAAGAGAACGATCTGATATATATAGGTTCCTAAGAAGAGGAGCGGAATGAGGCTGTTGTTGTAGCTAAATTTTTTAAATGGTTTGGATAACGCCCCCACAAATGAGAACCTATGGCCATCAGATAAATAGCAGGTAATATGAAAAGCCATTGTAAAGCCTGACGTAAGCACGCCCATAATAAAAAAGCTTCTGAAGTTGACTTCATTCAAATATTCTGGATCGAGAAAAAGATAAGGAATGCCTAAATACTTTCCGAAATTTCCTGTGATCATAGCAAATAGTATGATCCAGCAGAGCATAATAATTTGATTGCGCCTCAGATTATTGAGCAGCAGTTGTATTGGGAAAGAATAAATAAATGCGTAGACGAGTTTTCTGGTTTTCATGTATGGAATTCAAGTTAGCAACAAATTGGAATTATCACCGATGCTTTGGCGGAATTTTTTTACATTTGTATATACTGATTAGAACTTAAAAAGTGAAAATAATACTTGATATAAAAGATGACAACCGCATTCCATTTTTCATGGAACTGGTTAAGAGCCTTGATTACATTAGTGTAGTTAAAGAAGTCAAGGACAAGCGCAAAGGTCAATTCATTGCTGACTTGGCAGAAGCTTTTAACGATGTTACTCTTCATGAGCAAGGGAAGAAGAAACTAAAATCAGCAAAAGAATTATTGCATGAACTTTAATGTAATTGCTACCGAACCTTTTGAACGTAAACTAAAGAGATTAGCAAAGAAATATAAATCCATTAAATCCGATTTAGCGCTTGTAATCGATGAGCTTTCGCAGAACCCAACGCTTGGTACGCCAATTGGTAAAGACTGTTTTTAAAATACGAATAGCTATTAAAAGTAAAGGTAGAGGAAAAAGTGGCGGAGCAAGAATGATTACTTATGTGAAGATCATAAATAACAACGTCTTTTTAATGGATATTTATGATAAAGTAGAAAAGACAACTATCTCTGACAAAGAATTGCAACTATTGATTGATGTCTTAACTCAAGAATAACCGAGAGACATTTATTTCACTGCTATAATTTTCAACCTTCGAATCTCCATATCACCAAATCAATTTGTCTAAGCTCTTTCAAATTTATCGATCATCGGCTGGCTCCGGTAAAACTAGGGCACTGGCAAAAGAGTATCTCAAGCTGGCATTGCATTCTCCAGAATATTTCAAATACATTTTAGCTGTAACGTTTACCAATAAGTCCACACAAGAGATGAAAGATCGTATCATTCATTACTTGGTAGATTTTAAAGATGGTAAAGATGATTCGCTTAGCGCGGAAATAATGTCAGAGCTTTCGCTGAACAAAAGTGAGCTGATTCAAAAAAGTGAAATGGTGCTCGTAGGGATACTCCATTCTTACAGTCAATTTTCTATTAGCACCATCGATGCGTTTTTTCAAAAAGTGATTCGTTCTTTTACACGCGAGTCGGGTTTGCTTGGTAATTTTCGACTGGAGATTGATAATGATCTTGTGCTAACGGAAGTGATTGCTGAATTGATGGACGAACTTGGGCTAGATAATCCACAACTTACTGATTGGGTGATCGAGTTTTCCAGTAGCCGACTCGAGGATGGGAAAAGTTGGAACGTAAACGAGTTGCTCAAGTCCTTTGCAAAAGAAATTTTTAAAGAAGAATTTAAAGCTGTTGAAGAAGAAATCCTGAATTCAAAAAATAGAATTCCGCTAAGGGATTTTTTTAACCTCTTGCGAAAAGAAAAAATTACATTGGAAAAAGAGCAACAGGCAAAAGCGCAGCAGGCACTTTCAATACTTCAGCAACATGGCATTACTGGAGACGACTTCAATGGAAAAGAAAGAGGAACAGCTTATGCTTATTTTAAAAAGGTAGTAGAGAAGGGTGTCTTTGAATTTCCCGATACGGTCACAATTCAGAAATCTTTGGTTGATGCAACGGTATGGGCTGGCTCAAAAAGTGCGAACAGAAATATCTTAACACAACTTGCTTCCGAAAAACTGATTCCAATTCTTCATTCGATGAACGATGAGCAAAATCATTTAAAGTATGAATCGCTCAATGTAGTAGAAAAGAATTTTTACAGCTATGGATTGATTACCGACATCACGCGGAAATTGAAAGATTATAAAGCTGAAAATAATCTCATGTTGCTTTCGGATGCGCCTTGGTTTTTAAATGGCGTGATCAACAAAAGTGATACTCCTTTCATATATGAAAAAGTAGGTTCGTTTTTTAGAAATTATTTGATCTATGAATTTCAAGATACATCTGGTTTGCAATGGAAAAATTTTCAACCGCTGGTGCGTGATGCGTTAGACCAGAATCATCGCAGCCTAATTGTGGGCGATGTGAAGCAATCGGTCTATCGTTGGCGCGGAGGTGATCTGGAATTACTGCAATCAAAAGCGAAGGAATCAATTGGAGAATATCGTTCGGAAGAAGTCACATTGAAACAGAATTTTAGAAGTGCTTCTAATCTGGTTGAGTTCAACAATACATTTTTTATCAACGCCTCTCAAACCATTGCGACCATTACAGAAAGGCCATTGCCTCAGGAAGCTTTTGCAGATGGAATGCAAGAAGCGGTTAAGTACATTGGTGAAGGATATGTTCAAGTTTCTTTCTTAGATAAAGGTGAGACAGATGATGATGACGAAGAAAATGAAACCAATGACGAGTTAAGTAAGTTAGTCGCTGCGTTGGAAGAACTACAAAGCAAAAATATTCCATTAATTGATGTAGCCATTGTCGTTCGCAAAAACGAAGAAGGTCAGAAAATCGCTAACTATTTATTGCAGTATAAAAATTCAGCGAAAGCCAAACCTGGATTTAATTACGAAGTTGTCTCCAACGAAAGTCTTCGCATGGATAGTGCCTCGAGTATTTTG
>JANXRR010000567.1 GCA_025356795.1 Bacteroidia bacterium | reverse complement strand
GTGAAAGATCCACAGGCCGTTGCCGACAAGGCTAAAGTATTAGGCGTCTCCTTTTTGATGTGTGCCTGGATTCCTCATGAAAAAGGAAAGTTCAGTTTAGACAATGCGAAAAAAGCAGTTGCTGATTTTAATGAAGCGGGTAAAGTGTTAAAGCAAAATGGAATTACTTTTTGCTATCATGTTCATGGCTTTGAATTTCAACCTTATGAAAACGGAACATTACTGGATTATATCATTAAAAACACAAATCCAGAATATGTGTCTTTTGAAATGGATATTTTGTGGACGCACTTTGGAGGTGGCGATCCTGTGGCTTTGTTAAAAAAATATGGTAAGCGTTGGAAATTGATGCACTTGAAAGATTTGAAGAAGGGAGTAGCGAAGGATTTAACGGGTGGCACCTCACAAGAAAATGACGTAGCACTTGGCACGGGCGAGATTGATGTTGCTTCCATTATAAAAGCTGCCAAGAAAGTTGGCATCACTCATTTCTTTATTGAAGATGAAAGCAGTCGTGTAAATAGCCAAGTGCCTCAAAGCATATCATTTTTAAAAAGCTTAAAGGAATAATCTGGTTCACATTTGTTCGCCTACGGACGGAAGTGTGCGATTAACTTTTGCCTTTAGAAAAAATAATAAGCACAGCGGGTTTAAATGTATGTTTTGTTTTGGCATCACTCTTGAGAGCGAGTGACGTTTAACCGCTGCCGCTATGATTAAAAATTACTTTACTTCTGCCTTCCGAAATTTTTTAAGACACAAATCCTTTACCTTTTTAAACGTTATTGGCTTGTCGTTGGGCATGGCAGTGAGCCTGCTGATTTTACAGTATGTTAAGTATGAAAAGAGTTATGATACTTTTCATTCCAAAGCAAGCGACATTTATCGTATTCAGTATAATGCTTGGCAGAATGGTAAGCTCCGCTTCGAATGTGCGGCAGCTGTGCCTGCAGTAGGGCCTGCATTAAAGAATAATTTTCCTGAGGTTAAACAGTTCACGCGTTTATATCCGGTGAGTGGAGTGGTTAGCTACGAAAACTCTAAACATGGATTGATTTCATTTTTGGAAGAGAAGATGCAGATTACTGACCCTGCAGTATTTGAAGTTTTTGATTTTCATTTGATAAAAGGAAACGAACAAACTTCGTTGCAAGGCCCCAACAAAGTTGTGATTTCTAAAAAAGCTGCAAGGAAATATTTTGAAGACGATGACCCCATAGGCAAAACAATCGCGTGGAACGGCAATCAAAAATTTGAGGTTACTGGTATTTTTGAAGACGTGCCGGCTAATTCGCACATCAAGTTTGATATTCTTTTTTCGTATCAAACATTAAATACACAAACCAAAAATGAATCGGAGACGTCATGGGGCTGGTATGATTTTAACACCTATGTATTACTGCAACCCGCTGCCGATGCAAAGATACTTCAAGCTAAGTGGGATAAGTATGTATTATCGATTCGGGGTGAGGAATGGAAAAAGTATAATAGCAAGCAAGCGTTTATCTTGCAACCTTTGTTGGAAATTCATTTGCACTCCAATTTACTTCAGGAGTCACAGCCTGAAGAAAAGGGTGATGGAGATTCTGTTTATGCACTAAGCATAATTGCATTTTTTATTTTAGTGATTGCCTGGGTCAACTACATCAATCTGGCTACGGCCAAATCATTTGATAGAGCCAATGAAGTGGGCGTGCGCAAAGTTATGGGGGCGCAGAGGAGTCAGCTTATAAAACAATTTTTGTCTGAATCATTCTTGGTAAATTTGTTAGCCGCTGTGTTGGCAGTGATCATTGTTCAAATGGCATGGAATTCGTTTTCTTCGCTTGCTGGCAGAAATATTCCTGTTGCCTACTTAACGCAGAAAGATTTTTGGTTGTTGATTTTGATATTATTTGTATTGGGGTCATTGCTCTCTGGTTCTTATCCTGCACTTATCCTCTCTTCTTTTAAGCCAGTTGCGGTATTGAAAGGCAAAGTGATGCGCACATCACAAGGAAGCTTTCTTAGAAAATCGTTGGTGGTGTTTCAATTTGTTGCTTCGGTTGTGTTGATCAGTAGTTCAGTCATTGTCTATCAACAATTGAATTTTATGAAAGGCCAGAACTTAGGTGTTGATATTAATGAAACCATTGTATTAAAAGGACCTGGCTTAACGGATTCACTCTACGCCCAAAAGGTTGAAAGCTTTAAGACAGAAGTGTTGAAAATAGCAGGTGCTAAAAATATTACTTCCTCTACGAATGTGCCTGGTGATGAAATTTTTTGGGCCAGTGGAATCCGAAAGCTAACAGCAGAAGCATCTACTTCAATCTCTGGCTATACGGTTGGTATTGATCAAGATTATATTTCCTCTTTTAATCTTGGATTAGTAACAGGCAGAAATTTTGATATTCATCATCCCAATGAAAAAAAGAACGTGATTTTAAATAGAGCAATGGTGGAAGCGTTGGATTTTAAAGATTCAAAAACTGCAATTGGTGAAAAAGTGATACAAGGCAGAGACACGATGGAGATTGTGGGAGTGCTAGAGAACTATCATCAGATGTCGTTGAAGGAAGCCATTACACCGCTGGTATTTCGTTACACACCTACATTCACCTCGTTTTTCTCAGTGAAAATTGAAAGCAAAAACTATCAGGAAATTTTAGGCTCGGTAGATCAGCTGTGGAAAAGTTATTTCCCCGGCAATCCGATGGATTATTTTTTCTTGGATAAATTCTTCAATAGGCAATATGAAAGTGATCAGCAATTTGGAAGAGTGTTTTCTTTGTTTACAGGCCTGGCAATATTTATTGCTTGCCTTGGGTTATTTGGGCTTGCTTCTTTTATGACCATACAACGGACCAAAGAGATTGGTATTCGCAAAGCACTTGGCTCAACCTCTTCCAATATTGTATTATTGTTATCAAAAGGTTTTGTGCAACTCGTGCTGGTGGCTAATTTAATTGCTTGGCCACTGGCTTGGTGGATTATGCGGCTATGGCTCCAATCTTTTCCTTATCACATAAACATAAATCCAGCTTTGTTTATTGTTGCTGGGTTGGGGGTTGTGGCTATTGCTTTTATTTCTGTTGGCTTTCAAACCATCAAAGCGGCTCGGATAAATCCCGCTAACACACTGAAGTATGAATAAGTTAGTATGAAGAAACGAATTGCTCTTTTTGCTGCGTTACTGATAAACGCGTATTCATTTTCGCAGGCTTTTAGAAAGCCGTTTCTTGAATCAATGAATGCATATAAGCAAAAGGATTATGCCTTG
>JANXRR010000561.1 GCA_025356795.1 Bacteroidia bacterium | reverse complement strand
TACCCCCCTGCCTGAAATATCTGAGAGTTGTGAGGCTGTTGATAAGCCTGAATGAAAGATTAAATTCAGAGTTTCATCTTCCGAAAGATTTGCATCGGAAGGTACAAGGCCTTTTTGAATGGCTTTCATCAGTACACTTTTTTTGTCTATGCCTTTTCCATCATCGCTTATAATGATGTTTGCGTATGCACTGGAGTTGAAGGCCTTTAACTTTACGGTGCCATGCTCAGATTTTCCATTTGCTTTTCGCTGATCAGGTTTTTCAATTCCATGATCAATTGAATTTCTTAGAATGTGCATTACAGGTTCTGCAATAAGCTCAATTAAGTCTTTATCCATTTCTGTATCTGTTCCTTCGCTGACAAAATTCACTTTTTTACCAAGAGACTTTGATAAGTCGCGAACCAATCTTTTAAATTTGGTAACTAACGTTTCTATTGGCACAAGTCCGATCTCAAGTGACGTATCGCGCAGTCTGTTTGTGATCAACTCAAGCTGTTCTGATGCATGATGGAGCCCTGCAATATTTGCTTTAGATGATAGCGTAGCCACTTGTGTTTGCAAAATAATCAGTTCACTAATCCAGTTAAGAAGCTCATCAATTTTGCGTTTACTCACTTTTATGATGGTATCGTTTAATATTTTCTTTTTTCCACCCACCTGCTCATCTTCTTCTGAAAGATTGCTTTGGTTTTTAACTGATATTATGAGTGCGAGAGCCTTAGTCGTTTCAAGGTTGAATGATTTGCTATTGTAGTGCTCTACCAGCGAGCTGAACTCTTCATCTTCCAACAAGTTGCCAGGTGCAAGTTTTACTATTTTTACGCTGCATTCTTGTTCAACAAAAAGAAAATTGCTTTCAAGTTCGAGCTGGGTTGAAGTGGTCGTTAGAAAGAGAACCCAGTTGCTCACTTCACCTTTATCATTTTCTTCAAGAATTGTTTTGGCTGTACCGAGCGATTCCAAATCTTTTACAATGAAAATGAGGGGATTATTACCATTTGCAGTTATCGAAACGGTTGGCGTAATGTGAATGTAGAAACTGCCAACCTCATTTTTGTTAGAATTTGTAAATGTTGAATCTAGCGGATCAATTTCTATTGTTTTTAAAAAGTCGTTGGCAATACGGGTGTGTTTTACAAGTTCTTCTGAAGCATTGATTTTTTGAATATCAGTTTCTTTCAAAAGATCGCGCACGGTATCGAAGGCTTGCAGTGTTATGCTGATAAGAGCATCGGTAACAATCAGTTTTCCATGGCGCACTAAATCAAAAAGTGTTTCGAAGTTATGGGCCATTTCGCCAATGCCCTCAAATCCAAACATATTGGCCGCACCCTTTATGGTATGTATTGTTCTGAACATTTGTTCGAGAGGGGCGGTGGCCTGCGGATTTGTTTCGAGTTGCATCAAGCCTTCGTCTAGCTCATTAAGCAAATCAAGGGCATCAATAGCAAACCGCTTTTGGTTACTATCCATTGTTGATGGCGTTTTCGATTTGTGAAAAGAATGTTTCTGAGCGATATGGTTTTTTGATCCATGCTGCCAGGCCGGCTTCTTTGGCCAACTTCATTTTGTCAGGGTTCGTTTCGGTAGTTAAAAAGATGACCGGGATTTTTGCGATTTGGTCGTTCGACTTAATCTTTTTGAGCAGTTCAAATCCAGTGCAGTCTGGCATGTTGTAATCGGTTAATACCAGATTTACAACGTGCTCCTCTCCTGTTAATAATTTAAAGGCTTCGTTGCCATTGGCAGCGCCTACTGTTGAGTACCCTTTCTTTTCGAGTGTTTCACAAACAAAGTCGCGGATACTGGCAAAATCATCTACTACTAATATTGTTTTTTTCATATGCGGTTGAATTATGAATCTAAAATATGGCGTGTCGTTCCCTATTAATACCCACAATATGTAACTGGAGGGAATGGGTGAGCAAGTGGTGGGTATGGTTTATTAGTTGATTGATCAGTATATAGAAAAGTATCATCTATAATTAATGATGCAAAGGGTGGGGTTAGCAATATAATTGCACCGCGTTCAAAACATGGAATATAAGATCTTTTTGGCTCCAGCTTAACTTCTCCATGTTGCACGAACGAAACCGGTGGATTTTCTCGAGGATTGTGAAATTCGATATTGTTCCTGAAAAGGAATATGAGGGTCACTAAACACTGTTGTGATTTTTGAGTACTTTTTTGATTAAGGCCTCGAGCGTTACCGAACGATACCCGCAAGGCGGAAATGTATGCTCATGTGGAGTGTATCAACCGTGAAAGCCTACTTTGGGAAAATAATATTCACAAGAATATTATCGTAATGGTGAATGGTAAAGTACAAGCTTCCTTTCATTTTACTAGCGATCTTTTTCGCAGCGTAGAGATTGGTAAATTCAGCCTCTTTAAGAATTTCGGCA
>JANXRR010000549.1 GCA_025356795.1 Bacteroidia bacterium | reverse complement strand
TAAAAGACAAGCACTCAATATCTCAATTACAGTGGGCGATATATCACCATCACTGGCGCAAGAAAAAGTTGGCAGTGCAGGCAGCTCATTGTCATTTGACATTGTAAATAAAGAAGAAAGCAAAGATGCCATTAGCCGAAGCGATATTGTTATTTCATTATTGCCGGCACCACTTCACCCACAGGTGGCAGAACTCTGCCTAGAATTAAAGAAACATTTACTCACCGCAAGTTACGTTTCAGAGAAAATGAAATCTTTTGATGCCCGCGCCAACGAGTTGGGGCTACTTTTTTTAAATGAATGCGGCCTTGACCCCGGGCTTGATCATATGACCGCCATGGAGCTGATTGACAAAATTAAAGAAGATGGTGGCGCAATAGAAAGCTTTGAATCATTTACAGGTGGTTTGATTGCCCCCAGTACGGATCCTGAAAATCCATGGCGTTATAAGTTTACCTGGAACCCTCGCAATGTGGTGGTGGCAGGGCAAGGCACAGCCAAATTCCTTGAAAACAATAGATCAAAGTACATTCCCTATCAACAGCTTTTTAAAAGGACTACTTCCATTACAATTCCAGATCAAGGTGAATTTGATGGATATGCCAACCGTGATTCTTTGAGTTACCTAGAAGTTTACGGTTTGCAAAAAGTAAAGACCATGATACGTGGCACCTTGCGAAACAAAGGTTATTGTTCAGCTTGGAATATTTTTGTTCAACTAGGCTGCACAGATGATGCGTATGTGTTGAATGATATTGAGCAGCTGACCCATCGTGATTTTATAGAACTCTTCTTATCAGATGAAGTAGGATCTACCGAACAAAAAATCGCAAAGCTATTTTCTTTGGCCTTCAACAGTCACGAATTAGCATGTTTGAAATGGTCCGGCTTTTTTGATGAAGAGAAAATTGGCTTAGATAAAGGAACGCCAGCTCAAATTCTGGAACGCATATTAAATAAGAAATGGGTTTTAAAACCTGATGATAAAGACCTAATACTTATGTGGCATAGATTCGGATATAAATTAAAGAACACAAGTCATGAAATAGAAGCTTCACTTTCGGTCATTGGCAATGATTTCATTCAAACTGCTATGGCAAAAACCGTTGGGCTTCCATTAGCAATTGCCACAGAACTTCTCATCCAAAATAAAATTACAAAAAGAGGAGTGGTGATTCCCACCACAAAAGAAATTTATCAGCCCATTTTAAAAGAGCTTAAGAAGCTGGGGATTGAGTTGAAGCATCATTAACTAGGTTGGGTTCTTAATCGAAACTAAAAAATTAAAAAGGTGCTAGCATTGGCTACCTTTGCCCTATGCAAAAAGAGTTGAATGGAGTTTATGACGGGTTCTTAAAGAACTTATCGATTGAAGCACTTAATGAAATGCAAGAGGCATTCATAGGAAAAGCCTCTATATCTAACAACCTGATGTTGCTAGCGCCAACTGGTTCAGGAAAGACCCTGGCATTTTTAATTCCATTGGTTGATAAGCTTCGTGCCGAATCAGCGGGTGTTCAAGCATTGATTGTTGCCCCTTCGCGTGAACTTTCGCTTCAGATAGAACATGTTTTTAGATCGATGAAAACCAACTTCAAAGTGAGCTGCTGCTATGGCGGGCATCCTTTTAAAGTAGAGCAAAATAGTTTGAGCGAAGCACCGGCCGTAATCATAGGCACACCCGGAAGATTGGCAGATCATATCCTTAGAAAATCTTTCGATGCCAAAACAATAAAATTAGTAGTGTTAGATGAATTTGATAAATCGTTGCAGCTCGGCTTTCAAGAACAATTAGAAATAATTTTTAAAGCCCTCACAGGAAGACAGCAACACTTGCTAACTTCTGCCACACGCTTAGATGCATGGCCTGCCTTCTTGCCATTTACCAAACCAGAAACACTGAATTATTTAAAAGATGAAGCTGATTCAAAATTAAAACTGAAGCTGATCCATACAACCAGTACCGATAAGGTTGAAACTCTCATGCGGTTAGTAGCCAGCTTCAATCAAGAAGTGTGTCTGGTTTTTTGTAATCATCGCGAAGCGGTAGATAGAATTAGCGCATTGTTCAATCACTATAATTTTGAACATGGAATATTACATGGAGCGTTGGAGCAAATTGATCGCGAAAAAAATTTGATCAAGTTTAGAGGAGGTGCGCACAATGTTTTGATTGCCACAGACCTTGCCTCCCGCGGGCTGGATATCCCAGAGATTAAACATGTAGTGCATTATCAACTGCCACCACAGCAGGAAGCTTTCACCCATCGCAACGGGCGCACTGCTCGCATGCAGGCAGAAGGCCAGGCCTATTTGGTTTTGGCAAATGATGAAACACTTCCTCCTTATATAGAGAAATCAGTTGAAGAGGTTAAAGTGAATAGTAAGCTAACTTTACCCCAACCTCCACTTTACGTTTGCTTATACATTAGTGCCGGCAAAAAAAATAAAATCAGCAAAGGAGATATTGTAGGATTACTTACTAAAAAAGGTGGGCTTCAAAGCGATGATATTGGCTTGATCACCTCACTCGATTTCTCTTCTTATGTTTCGGTAAGGCGAGAAGTAGTAAAAAACCTTCTGGTAACCATTAAAGATGAGAAAGTGAAAAAAGTAAAAGTGAAAATTGAGGTAGCAAATTAAGTAAAGCAAAGCCCCTAACTAGCTACGAGTAACTACAGGTTTCATCTTTAGGTTCCATTTTAGTTAAGACTTAAGCAATTCATAGTCTTTATCTATGGAGAGATTGTTTCCGGAGGCCGCAGCTACCGCAAGGTAATCACACCGTTCGTTTTCAACATGGCCGGCATGGCCCTTTATCCAAACAAATTTGGGTTTGATTTTTTTATGAAGTGGTATGTATAATTTCCACAGGTCAGAATTCGCTTTGTCTTTAAAATTTTTCTTCTCCCAATTCCACAGCCAACCTTTTTCTAAAGCATCAACAACATATTTAGAATCCGAATAAATGGTAACGGGTATACCTTCCTTTCTTATTGCCTTTAGTCCTTCAATAACGGCAAGCAATTCCATTCTATTATTGGTTGTAAGGCGAAACCCACCACTCAATTCCTTTTCATGTTCGCCAAACTTCAAGATAGTTCCATACCCCCCCCTACCGGGGTTTCCTTGAGCAGCTCCATCCGTAAATATGCGGATCATCCGATGTGGAAATTGCTTTTAATAATCTTTACGGCAATTGCCAGAAGTATTACTCCAAACACTCTACGCAAAACGGCAAAACCAGATTTGCCAATTTTACGCTCAAGCCAAGAGCTCATACGCAACACAATATAAACCACTATCAAGTTAAGAATAATACCAGCTAAAATATTCCATTCTTGATACACCGCCTGAAGCGATAAAATAGTAGTGAGCGTGCCTGCACCGGCAATGATAGGAAAAGCAAGGGGAACAATAGAGCCCGTGCCCTTTGCGTCCGGATCTTCCTTTATTAACGTAATCCCTAAAATCATTTCCATAGCTATAATAAAAATGATAATAGCACCAGCTACCGCAAATGATGAGACATCCAGACCAAACAAATTGAGAATGGATTGTCCTAAATAAAGGAAGCTTACCATTAATACTGCAGAAATAAGTGTGGCGGTTTCTGCATGAATTCTTCCTTCGCGTTTTCGAATGAGAATGATAGCGGGTATTGCTCCCAAAATATCAATTACAGAAAAAAGAATGAGTGTAACAGAAAAAATTTCTTTTAAATCCATACTAATAATATAGGCCAAAGGTAATAAAAAAGAGCTCCCGACTTTTAATTCTGAAGCTCCCAATGAATTACTCAGGTAGCGAGTTATGATGAACGATAGGCCATATCATAAATCGATTTTGAGTGAGGCCCCAAGAAGACCCTTGCATAAATACGAATGATAGCAATACCATCAATAATAAAACACAAAGAAGATATAAATGCCAGCGCTACTTGATCTTCATGAATATGACTAAAGATTAAATCTTCACCAATAAAAGTAGGGGTGATTGGGAAACCTGTAACACCCAAACAAGCCAGCAAGAAAATAAATGCGATTTTTGGATGCTTGTATATATGACCATGAAATTGATTAAGATCAATAGATCCTTCAAGAAGTTTAAGTCTCCTCAAAGAGATATAGCCAATCACTCCTGAAACTGCAATGCCGCTTAAGTAAAGTAGATTTTCCTCATATCCAAAATGTTCATTAAAAGAGATAGCCAACGCAATCCAAAAATGATTTAATAAGATAAGCACCCAAGCAAGCCGCGCATGTATGCGTTCAGTAAATGATTTTAACACCATAACTAAACCAATAAATGAAAACAATACAGGAAGAGACTGATGAACCTCCGTATTAATAGATGGTTCATTATAGAGTGCTAGTACCCCAAACATGTAGGCAGGAACAAAGAAGTACAAAACACGTTTCGTTGTTAAAAAATCAAGCTTACGGCCTATCCATTTCAGTGGATTCCAAAGGTACTGATACATCATCGAGTCTAAGTTCCACTCTCGCAAGCACAACAGGTAAATTGTATTTTGTAATTTTTTCGGCAGCCAATTCTCAATTGTTTTTTGGCGTGGAACAAAATTATAAAACTGCTCACGAATAAGGTAGGTAACCACTGAAGGTGAAACCAATAATTGATAGGTTCGTAAGAACGCATTGCCTGCAAAGTGGAACAGTGCCAGATAATCTAATCCAAGAGCCACTTCAATAAATATCAACCCTATTTGAGCTATGGAAGAATAAGCAATTTGACTTTTCACAGAAGATTGTACGCGGGCAATTCCTGTGGCTATTAAAGCAGTTACAACACCCACTAATATAATT
>JANXRR010000434.1 GCA_025356795.1 Bacteroidia bacterium | reverse complement strand
CTACAATTTTAATACCAGTTTCTATAAAAGTAGTACAACCAATTGGATCAGAAGTCCCTTGTCCGAACACTACACAAGTTTGGCCATGAGAAAAATAAATGTTCCCGGTAAATGGTGGATTTTCGCATGAATTTTGATCAGGAAAACCTAATATTGGAGGTGTTGTTCCAATAATAGAACCATCAGTATTTCCCACTAAAGATATATTATTTAAATTAAAGGCTATACATGGGTCAATTGTAACATTTCCATTTGGAGGAATATTAGTTGCGAGGGTAATATTTCCATTCTGACCACCAACTAAAGTTTTTGGGTAAACAAAAGGTCATACAAAAAATGCCTCGCTTCCCGCAAGGCATTTTTAGATTTTCAAATTAATAATTTGCTAAATTCAATATTCATCCTCATTAAAGAAGAAGTCTTCTTTGGTAGGATAATCGGGCCAAATCTCTTCAATACTCTCGTAAGGTTGACCGTCATCTTCCAGCTCTTGCAAGTTTTCTACCACCTCAAGTGGTGCGCCAGAGCGAATTGAGAAATCTATTAATTCATCTTTGGTAGCTGGCCATGGCGCATCTTCCAAATAAGAGGCTAATTCAAGTGTCCAATACATAGTTTATCCCTCCTTTTACTTTTCCGCAAAAATAGAATTAATTCAACCATTGTCAATACCTGTTGGTTCAATTGTTTTACCAATCAAAAAGTAAGGTCATTTGAGCCTCGAGAGGCACTTTTACTATGGACTCTAGTACAAAAGATTCATATTTGCATAACAACTGAACAACTCATGGCAGACGAAAAAATTATTTTCTCAATGGCAGGCGTAAACAAGATTTACCCTCCCCAAAAACAGGTATTAAAAAATATTTACCTCGGTTTCTACTACGGTGCCAAAATTGGTGTGCTAGGGTTGAACGGATCGGGTAAGTCTTCGCTGTTGCGGATTATTGCTGGCATAGATAAAGATTTTCAAGGTGAAGTTGTTTCTGATCTAAGTTTTACTGTAGGCTTACTCGAGCAAGAGCCGCAGTTAGATAAAACCAAAACGGTAAAAGAAATTGTAGAAGAAGGTGTGCAGTCAACAGTTAACTTATTAAAAGAATTTGAGGCCATCAACGAAAAATTTGCTGATCCGGAAATTCTGGAAAACCCACATGCAATGGATAAGCTTATTCAGAAGCAGGGTGAAGTACAAGAAAAGTTAGATGCCATTGGCGCATGGGAACTTGACTACAAATTGGAGCGCGCCATGGATGCACTGCGCACGCCCCCACCAGATGCTAAAATAGAACACCTTTCGGGAGGTGAAAAACGCAGAGTTGCCCTTTGCCGATTATTATTGCAAGAGCCCGATGTGTTGCTGCTCGATGAACCTACCAACCACTTAGATGCCGAATCGGTGTATTGGTTGGAGCAACATCTTCGTCAATATAAAGGAACGGTGATTGCCGTTACCCATGATCGTTATTTCTTAGATAATGTAGCCGGTTGGATTCTTGAACTAGACCGTGGTGAAGGCATTCCCTGGAAAGGAAATTATTCTTCTTGGCTTGATCAAAAGCAAAAGCGACTGGCACAAGAAGAAAAAACTGAGTCAAAACGACAAAAAGCATTGGAGCGTGAGTTGGAATGGGTGCGCATGAACCCGAAAGGCCGCCAAGCAAAAGGCAAGGCACGCTTAGGTGCGTATGAGAAATTATTGAGTTCTGAAAACCGCGAGAAGGAAGAAAAGCTCGAGATGTTTATTCCTGCTGGCCCTCGGCTTGGTAATAAAGTTATTGAAGCCACGGGTGTATCAAAAGCCTATGGTGATAAGTTGCTTTATGAAAACTTGACGTTTTCATTGCCCCCTGCGGGAATCGTTGGTATCATTGGCCCCAACGGTGCTGGTAAAACAACACTCTTTAAAATGATTACTGGCCAAGAAACACCTGATAAAGGAAGTTTTGATGTAGGCGAAACCGTAAAGATTGCTTATGTAGACCAAGAACACGATGATCTTAAACCCGAAGACACCGTTTACCAGGCCATTACTGGCGGAAACGAATTAATGGAATTGGGGGGCAAGCAAGTGAACTCGCGTGCGTACGTGAGCAAGTTCAACTTTGGTGGCACCGATCAACAAAAAAAAGTGAAAGAACTTTCGGGCGGTATGCGCAACCGTGCTCACTTGGCCATTGCGCTAAAGCAAGGTGGCAATCTTTTATTATTAGATGAGCCTACTAACGACTTGGATATTAATACACTCCGTGCGTTAGAAGAAGCCCTCGAAAATTTTGGTGGATGTGCGGTTATTATTAGTCACGATAGGTGGTTCTTAGATAGAGTTTGCACACATATCTTAGCCTTTGAAGGCGACTCGCAAGTGTTTTGGTTTGAAGGCGGCTACAGCGAATATGAAGAGAACAGACGCAAGCGTGTAGGCGATGAACAACCAACGAGGATAAAGTACAAGAAGTTGATAAAATAGATACGGCAATGAGGGGTTCGATTGAATCATATCTGCAACCGTTCAGTAGTAGTGTTCTCGTACTCCTTTTATTTAACGCTGGTTTGTTTGGTCAGCAAAAACAGAGGATGAATCAGGCCAATAGGCCAGCCTTGGCACCACTAAAGTTCTTCATTTACCTTTTGTTATTGATATCAATTTCTACAGTTGGTCAAACCGTTGTTTTTTCGCAGGCTGGTGCTTCAAAAAGGGATTCTTTGAAAAGCATTAAAACTTTCCAAGAAGGAATGAAAAAGAAAGCCTCCAAGGATTATGTGTTTGCATTGAAGGATTTTGAATTGGCGCTCTATTATGATCCCATGAACTGGAAAGCTTATCGTCAGAAAGGGCATACAGAGTTTCAATTAAGGAGATACAACGGAGCAATTGCAGACTTTTCAAAGGCATTAAATATCAATCAAAAAGATACAGCTTCTTTTTATGGTAGGGCAGAAGCTTATCGATACAATGGAAATTATAAACTGGCACTTAATGACTATAATCGGGTTACGGATATGGGGGCAGGCGAAGAACCTGAAGTCATAATC
>JANXRR010000412.1 GCA_025356795.1 Bacteroidia bacterium | reverse complement strand
CTTAAATAAAAAAATTATTACTCATGAAATTTCAGAAACTATCAGCAACAAGTATTATAAAAAAAGTCTCACGTCTCAATAATAATATGTAAACACTAATTTTAAAAACATGAAAAGAGTAACTGGCCTGGGTGGAGTTTTCTTTAAAACGCAAGACCCCAAAAAAATAAAAGAGTGGTATGGTAAGCATTTAGGTTTGCCTGTAGATGAGTATGGAGCCTCCTTCCGCTGGCTTGAGGTTCACAATAAAGAGGCAAATACCCCAGCGCTAACAGCGTGGAGTCCTTTTTCTCAAGATTCAAACTATTTTGAGCCTAGTCAAAAACCATTCATGCTTAACTATAGAGTAGAAAATTTGGTAGAACTTATAAAGGTGTTAAAAGAAGAAGGAGTTGAAATTGTAGGAGAGATACAAGAGTTTAGTTATGGAAAGTTCGGTTGGATAATGGATCCTGACGGAAACAAGGTTGAATTGTGGGAACCCAAAGAAGAGGGTTTTTAGATTGCAAAAAGAGGTTATGGATTTGTTTTCTTTCGGTTAATATTTGTTTGTAAAAAACTTGCGCGGCCCAGCATTCAACTTATATTACCTGATTGATTGCCTACCTTTGGTGCATGATAAAAGTGCTAGATACGGATCAACTTAAAAAACTCGATCAGCAAACCATTCAACACGAAGCAAGCTCTTCAATTGATTTAATGGAGCGCGCAGCCGAAGCTTTTGTTCAATGGGTTGTTCAACATTTTAAAGCCACGCATAAAATCGGGATTATTTGTGGAACAGGAAACAATGGTGGCGATGCGCTTGCTATTGCCAGGCTTTTAAAAAATTGGAGTTACCCCGTTAAAGTGTGGATTATTCAGGGTGGAAAAGAAAGTGAAGATTTTAAAATCAATAAGGAAAGATTGGATGAAAAAATCCACAAGGAAGAAATTAACAAATCTATTGATGCTTCTTTTTTTACAGACAGGCATATCCTAATTGACGGAATTTTTGGTATTGGCCTTTCGCGCCCAGTTGAAGGACTTTATGCTACCACCATTGATGCCATAAACAAAGCCAAGGCAATTCGTATAGCTATTGATGTGCCGTCAGGGTTACATTTGGAAAGGCATTCTTACGGCCACATTGTACGAGCTCACTATACCCTTACCTTTCAAGTTCCAAAGCTTGCCTTTTTCCTTCCCGAAAATTTTCGCTTTGTTGGCGATTGGCATTTGCTGGATATTGGAATCAGCAAGAATTTAATAAACGAAAACGAACCTTCAGCTTATTACCTTACCCGAGCGGCCATTAAGGAAAAATTAAAAGTACGATCAAGGTTTGATCATAAAGGTAAATATGGAAAGGCTTTACTTGTTGCGGGTAGTTATGGCAAAATGGGCGCTTGTGTGCTGGCAGCTAGAGCTGCCGTGCGTTCAGGTGTCGGCTTATTAACTGTTCACATTCCAAGCGAAGGTTACACCATTATGCAAACGGCAATTCCAGAAGCAATGGTTTCTATCGATTCAAATGCTTACTCTTTTTCCGAACCATTAGATGTGGCCGCTATCGATGGCGTGGGCGTTGGGCCTGGTTTGGGCCAATCAAAAGAAACAGTAAATGCCCTGGCAAAATTGTTGAACCGATCCAAACCAATGGTTATTGATGCCGATGCTATCAATATAATAAGCGTATACCGCGAACTTTTGTTGACCGTTACACCGGGAAGCATTCTAACACCACATCCTAAAGAATTTGAACGATTGGTTGATTCATGGGCAAATGATTTCGAGCGACTAGAAAAACAAAAGAAACTCTCGTTTGACTTAAAGTCGGTAGTGGTATTGAAAGGCGCCAACACGTCCATAAGCACTCCTGATGGTATTGTGTATTTCAATTCAACCGGAAATCCTGGAATGGCAACAGGCGGAACAGGAGATGTACTTACTGGCATTCTCACTTCTTTATTGGCACAGGGCTATTCAAGTATTGATGCTGCCTTAATCGGTGTCTATATTCATGGCCTGGCTGGCGATTTGGCCGCCCGCAAAAAAGGTATGGATTCTTTGATTGCCTCTGATTTGGTAGACTTTTTGCCAGAGGCCTTTTTAAAAGTCAGGTCCTAACCCTATTCTTTTTGTTTATTTTCTACTACAATAAACTTTCGGCCTACTTATTGCATCTAAGCAATAATTAATTTGCAGAAATACCAACCACAAATACACACTATTCGTATTAGAGACAAGAAAATGAATATAGTTAAAATTATAGCGCTGGTTTTTATGACGGTTCTGGTCTCACAACTTGGGTTTAGCCAAGTGCATGACGAGAATTTTTCCCAACCTTTCGGTTTTGATATTAAATCTGTGCAAGTGTATCCTAATCCTGCAACAGATTTTGTTACCATCAAACTTGAATTGCCCGTTGCTAAAAGAACCAAAGTAGCATTGCATAATATAATTGGTAGCTTATTAGAAATAGAAATGGAAGTATTAGATGATTTCGAAATTAGAATCAAAACAAAAGATCTTCCAGTGGGTTATTATATGATTGCTTTGCGCGATGGATATTCTCCCGTAAAAGGTAGTTTCAAATTCTTGAAAAGATAGATTTCTAAAACTTATATTTTCTAAAACAGCAGAGTTCAGCTTAACTTTTTTTATATACCAAACATCTCGTTTAATTTCTTACTTTTCCGATCCTTAACTGGATCTGTGATTAATTACATTCTCACTATTGATATAGGAACCACTAGCACCAAAGCCTTTGCTTTTTTGCCAGATGGTAAAGTGATCAGCAATTATCAAAAGGCATATTCTACACAATATCCTACACCAGGCTTTGCAGAGCAAGATCCTGACCAAATTTTATCAGCTGTAATTGAATCAATCAAAGCCATAGTTTCTTCTATGGATACCACTTACAAGTTGGCTGCACTTTCTTTTAGCAGTGCTATGCATAGTTTAATGGCTGTTGATACTGATGGTAACCCAATAACCCAGTTGATTATTTGGGCCGACAACAGAAGTGAATCTCAAGCCGCTGAATTAAAATCTAGTGAATTGGGGAATAAAATTTACGGTACTTGCGGAACTCCTATCCATCCGATGGCTCCCATTTGCAAATTACTTTGGATGCGAGAAGTCCAACCCGAATTATTCAGGCATGTCCATAAATTCATATCAATAAAAGAATATATTTTTTTCAATTTTACGAATAAATATGCCGTTGACTATTCAATAGCTTCGGCAACGGGTTTATTCGATACCGAAAATTTGAACTGGTTTGATCGAGCGTTAGCCGTTTGCGGAATTTCAAAAGATCAACTTTCAACTCCCTATTCTCCTGAATATATATTTTTTCCACTTCAAGAGGTTGCCTTATTGCTCAACATCGCCACCAATACACCCTTAATAATTGGAGCTTCTGATGGTTGCTTAGCTAATGTGGGTAGTCATGCAACTAATCCTGGCGAAATGTCAATCACCATTGGTACTAGCGGAGCAGTGCGAATGGCTGTGAACCAGTTCAAAATGGATGCGCTTCAAAGAACCTTTTGCTACTTTTTAGCGGAAGACACTTTTATTATTGGTGGGGCCAGTAACAATGGGGCGTTTTTGTTGAATTGGTTTTCTGAAAACTTATTGCAGTCATCCGAAACCCCTGAAGCTTTTCTGGCCTCTGCTTTTTCAGCTAGTTCAACCGAAGGCCTTATTTTTCTACCTTACCTTATGGGTGAGCGAGCTCCCATTTATGATGCCCACGCCACAGGAGCGTATGTTGGAATTGGCATTAAACATAGACAAAGGCATTTTAGACGTGCCATCATTGAAGGAATATGTTTTGAGATTAAAAGCATTATTGAGTCAGTAGAGGAAGTGGTTATGCCTGCCAATAAAGTTTTTGTAAGTGGCGGCTTTATTAAATCAGATCTGTGGGTGCAACTTCTATGCGATGTAATTGGAAAGCCCCTTTCAGTGGATAGTAATACCGATGCATCTTCTGTGGGTGCAGCTATTCTTGCCTTTAAAGCGCTTCATATTAATTCAAATTTCCAAACCCAATCAGCAAAAATCTTTTATCCTGATGAAGTACGGAATAAGGATTACGTGAGAACGTATTTGGTTTTCAAATCACTTTACATTGCTTTGAAGGACGAGTTCAGGAAAATCAAAAATTTTTAAAAGGAGAAAACTGTTCCATTTCCTTCACACAGCTTTTAGGAGTGTTGATAATAAATACTTTTATTTGACTCCGAAAATCAGACACCCTAACCTACATCGTATGCAAATCGGATTGATCGGCCTTGGCAAAATGGGATATAATTTGGCTCTTAACTTCAAAAATCATGGACATGAAGTTGTGGCCTTTGATGTGAATAAAAGTACGATGGAAAAGATTGCATCCGAAGGCATAAACACCGCTGCTTCAATTAACGAGTTGGTAAAGGCGCTGAAGCAGACGCGAGTGATATGGATTATGGTTCCTGCTGGCAATGCGTTAGATGTCCTGCTGAGTAATCTCAAAAATCACCTTAACCAAGGTGATATTCTAATTGACGGTGGCAATTCGTTTTTCAAAGATTCTGTAGCCCGAGCGAGAGATCTTGAAAAGAATGGAATTCATTTTCTCGATTGTGGCACCAGCGGTGGAGTGAATGGGGCGTTGAGCGGAGTTTGCACTATGATTGGTGGCAAGAAAGAAGTTTTTGATCATTGTGAATCTCTCTTCCAGTCTATATCGGTTGAAAATGGCTACCTCTATTGCGGTAAAAGTGGCAGCGGGCATTTTACCAAGATGGTTCATAACGGTATTGAGTATGGCATGATGCAGGCCATTGCCGAAGGCATGGAATTGTTACACAGGCATGATGCTGACATGGATTTAGCAGCAGTTTCAAAAGTCTGGAATCACGGTTCGGTTGTGCGCAGTTGGTTAATGGAGTTGACGCAAAGCGCACTCGAACGCGACACCAATCTTGAATCTATAAAGGGTGTAATGCACTCTTCCGGTGAAGGCAAATGGACGGTAGAAACTGCCCTTGAAATGGGTGTAGCTGCCCCAGTTATTACCATGTCGCTC
>JANXRR010000397.1 GCA_025356795.1 Bacteroidia bacterium | reverse complement strand
TTAATTTTTGATAAATTTAAGAAATCATGTTCAAAATGATTGTATGTCAGATGAAGGACATTATTCTCAGGCTTGATATGCGTATACTTACCATGTAAAAATCGGATCATCCATAATTAAATTTAAACACACAAAATTTCCAACTCATGAAAGTGCGTTCTCTTATTTTCTGGCTCGCCAAAATTGTGGCCGCGTTGATTATGTTACAAACATTGTATTTCAAATTCACAGCTTCAAAAGAATCTGTCTATATTTTTACAAAAGTTGGCATTGAGCCATTCGGCAGAATTGGTATTGGCGCGCTTGAATTAGTGGCTTCCATTTTAATTTTGATTCCTGCAACAGCTTATTTAGGAGCGGGTTTAGCTCTAGGGTTAATGGTAGGTGCGCTTGGCTTGCACTTAACACTGTTGGGCATTCAAGTAATGAACGATGGAGGTCAATTATTTATTTATGCATTGGTGGTAGCAATTTGCTCTGCCTATATTTTGTGGGTAGAAAAAGAAAAAATATTTCGGTTGCTACATCAACTATTTCCTAAAAAAAGCTAAAAGGTTATCTAGCTCAGGTTTAACTTCAGGTTGGTTTGCAAGAATATTTTTAAGAGCTTCTATTTGATAATTGGGAATCGATTCGCCCTTGCTAAGTTTAGCGTTCATATCATCAAGTAAGTCGAGTGCATCTTTAGATTTTGAATCTTTAATTGATTCAGTTTTCTTTTTAAGTGCCGCTATAGCTGTTAGTTGCGACTTCGATAAGTCGGTAATTGTTGGTGGGCCAGCAGCAATTTTACTTTTCTCGTTTAGGCAAGCATTGTAAGTATCAATTATAGATTCGAGATCTTTTCGTCCATATTCGCCACTTTTAATTTTTTCCGTAACTAGCTCACAATCTTCTAAAAAATCAATCATTGCTTTTTTGAAAGCAAGGTTGGGTACTTCTATCGATTTGCCATCCATCTTAATCAGCATTCGGCCATCATATCCCGATTGGTTTTCAACCTTAAAACCATATAAGCTCAAGTAGCCAGCTCTAATTACTTTCATAAACCGAATGGCATTTCCTAACCTTGCAGCCTTATATGTTTCTCCATTTAGTAATACTAATTTTACTTGAATAGCGGTTAATAATACCTTTTTAGTATTGGTTACCTGCACTCTGTCCAGTAAATCATAACTCAAAAACTTTATCGAACCCAACAGCGAATCACCTTTTGTTGTTACCACAAAATCTTGAGAAAAGGAGGTGAAAGAAGCAATAAGGAGAAAAGCAATAAGGAGTTGTTTCATGTATTTTTTTTTCACTCGTAAAGTAAGAATTTATAAAGTGTGGTACAATGACTTCGAAAACGAAATCATGGTTTTGATTTTAACCTATTGGTTTCTTTTAGTGCTTTACTCACAATCCATTCCAACTGGCCATTGGTACTTCTGAATTCATCAGCCGCCCATTTTTCCACTGCCTTAAGAATTTCTGGATCTAGACGTAAAACAAAAGGTTTTTTTTGAGCCATACACAAACTATTGATTGAGTGTTCCTGCATTTATTACCGGACTTACATCTTTATCTCCACATAAAACAACCATTAAATTACTGACCATTGCCGCTTTGCGTTCTTCATCAAGCTCAACTATTTTTTGAGTAGATAAATGTTCGAGTGCCATTTGCACCATACTTACTGCGCCTTCCACTATTTTAAACCGAGCAGCTACTACGGCAGAGGCTTGTTGCCTTCCTAACATAGCACCAGCAATTTCAGGAGCATAAGCAAGATTGCCAATGCGTGCTTCAATTACATGAATGCCTGCCATTTCAAGTCGGTGCTTCAATGTTTCTTCTAATGATTTATTTACTTCACCATGACCTGATCGCAGTGTTATTTCAGCTTCGTTGTCAAAATTATCATAAGGATACAAGCCAGCCAATGTTCTTACAGCCGCGTCAGTTTGTATTTTTACAAAACGCTCGTAGTTATCAATATCAAAAGCAGCTTTGAACGTATTCTGAACCTGCCAAACTAAGATCACTCCAATTTGAATAGGGTTACCTACTTTATCATTTACTTTTATTTTATCGCTTTCTAAATTTTGTGCTCGCAAAGAGATAGATCGCTTACTAAAAAATGGATTCACCCAATGAAATCCGCTTTGTTTTACCGTTCCCTGATACTCTCCAAAAAGCACCAACACAACCGAATTATTTGGATTTACTAAGAAAAACCCAGGCATGCAGGCAATTGTAATGACGCCAAAAATAACTGTGAAAATAGGAGAATGGATGGCTATGCTAATGGCAAAGCCTGCCAGATTAACTAGCAGAATAGCGAACACAACCGAGTAACCAGAAATTGAAGAATACTCTTTTTCAGTTTTCATAAGTATGATATTAAAATGATATTATAGTAATACTACGCAATTTTTTGAAAAGGGTTGTAGTTTGCGTTTAAATTTTTCGTTGGTCATATTTGGGAATGGTAAATTACGATCCTAAAATCTGGCTTTCTCTGGTGTTTCATGCAAACAGTCGCTATGTAATGCGAACACTTACACCAGCGGTGCTCATTATGAGTTCTTTTTCAGCAGTACTGTGTTATTTATTGTTAGATTTTTTTGAATTCGATTTCAAAACTACCATTGCCATGCACTCATTGCTTGGTATTGTGCTTGGTCTGTTTTTGGTTTTCAGAACCAATTCTGCTTACGATCGGTGGTGGGAGGGGCGTAAATTATGGGGAAGCCTGCTCAATAACACCCGTAATTTCTCTTTTAAACTCAATGCTTTTCTTGATAAGAACGATTCTGAAAATAGACTTTGGTTTGCTATCATGATCAGTAACTTTGCCAATGCCGTGCGCGAGCATCTTAGAAATGGATCTACTTTAGCTGACTTAGAAACTACGGGCGAGCCTGATTTTGATGCTGCTATTAACTCATCAAGGCACGTTCCTAATAAAATCTCTTCATTGATCTATGAGAGAATTACAAATCTTTTTAACGATAATAAATTGAAAGGAGATCACCTGCTGCTGTTGGATAGAGAACTCAAGGAATTTTCTGATATTTTAGGTGGCTGTGAGCGGATTAGAAGCACCCCCATTCCGTATTCTTATTCCATCTACATAAAACAATTTATTTTTATTTATGTGGTTACTCTTCCTTTTGCCTTTGTGGAGTCTTCTGGTTACATGACCATTCCCATTGTTGGTTTGATCACATTTGTGTTGTTGAGCGTGGAGCTAATTGCTGAGGAAATAGAAGATCCTTTTGGC
>JANXRR010000389.1 GCA_025356795.1 Bacteroidia bacterium | reverse complement strand
GCCAAAAGTAAACCCTACAATAACTGGGGTTATCAATGCAATGGCTCCAGGGGCAATCATTTCACGAATAGATGCTTTGGTGGAGATGGCCACACATTTTTCGTATTCAGGCTTTGCCTTGTACTCCATAATACCTGGAATCTCTTTGAATTGTCTTCTTACTTCATTTACCATATCCATTGCGGCACGACCAACAGCAGCAATACATAATGAAGAAAAAATGAATGGTATCATTCCACCAACAAATAAGCCAGCCAATACAGGGGCCTTGTAAATGTCAATTGAAGAAATGCCAGAAACGCCTACGAAAGCTGCAAATAAGGCTAATGAAGTTAAAGCAGCAGAAGCAATGGCAAATCCTTTTCCAGTGGCGGCAGTTGTGTTGCCAACGGCATCTAGGTTATCGGTACGACCTCTCACCGCTTCTGGAAGTTGACTCATTTCTGCTATACCCCCAGCGTTATCAGCAATAGGGCCAAAGGCATCTATTGCCAGCTGCATGGCGGTAGTTGCCATCATGCCGGCAGCAGCAATGGCTACTCCATAGAGGCCGGCAAAAGCATGAGAAGCAATAATACCAGCCGCTAATACTAATATAGGCAACGTGGTAGACTCCATACCGACAGAAAGACCACCAATAATATTAGTAGCATGACCGGTTCCTGATTGCTTTATGATTGACAGAACAGGTCGCTTTCCCATTGCTGTATAATATTCTGTAATAAGGCTCATTAAAGCGCCAACGATTAAGCCTACAACAATGGCGTAAAAAACATCGAGAGAAGTAAACTCAACGCCACGATGAACTAGCTTTTCAGGTAATAATAAAGTTACTGCAAAATAGGAAGCAATTGCAGTTAGGATAATTGAAGACCAATTACCAATATTGAGTGCGTTCTGAACGCTGTCAGTTTCTTTTTTTATTCGTACAAACCAAGTTCCGACTATTGAAAAGATAAGCCCTAGGCCAGCAATCATCATGGGCAAAAGAATTGGAGATAACCCCTGATAATTATCACCCGATGCATCAATTTCCTGGCCCAAAACCATGGTTGCAAGTATAGTCGCCACATAAGAACCAAACAAATCTGCACCCATGCCAGCAACATCACCTACGTTGTCTCCCACGTTATCAGCAATGGTGGCAGGGTTTCTCACATCATCCTCTGGAATACCTGCTTCAACCTTACCCACTAAATCAGCACCCACATCAGCAGCTTTAGTATAAATTCCACCGCCAACCCGAGCAAACAAAGCAATTGATTCTGCTCCCAAGGAAAAACCCGCAAGCACTTCAATGGCTTTTTTCACTTCCAGCCCATTGATGGCAGCACCTGCTGGAACAAATATCTGATAGAGAACAATGAACACAGATCCTAAGCCCAAAATAGCAAGGCCTGCAACTCCTATTCCCATTACCGAACCTCCGGTAAACGAAACTTTTAATGCTTGTGCTAAACTTGTTCGGGCAGCTTGGGTAGTGCGCACATTGGCTTTAGTGGCAATCTTCATTCCTAAATATCCTGCGAAAGCAGAAAGTATCGCTCCAATTAAGAAAGAAATTGCAATTAAAGGGCTTGAATCTTCAACTAACGATCCTGACCAACCTAATAAAATTGCTGCGAAAACAGCGAAATAGCCTAATACTTTCCATTCAGCTCTTAAAAATGCCATTGCCCCGTCTGCAATATATCCAGCAAGTTCCGTCATTTTTGCATCGCCTGCATCTTGTTTACTAACCCAGGCAGATTTTATTGCCATTACAATGAGACCTACAATACCGAAAGCTGGAATCAAATAAATAATGCTGTTCATGATAGATTTTTCTTCTTTTCGTTTAGTTAGCGTTAAAAAAACCATCCTGTGAGAGGATGGCTTTTAAAACTTGCGCAAATATAGAATAAGGGTTAACATTTTAAAATTTGAGATTTTTATAGATTTTAAAATCTTACTCTTGAAGGCCTAATTTTATTTGCCGAATTGCATTCCAAAGATTCTTCTTTTTAGCATCATCTAGTTCTTTTAATGCGTCCGCTTGAACCAATTGAATACCATTCTTATTGACTAGAGTGTACAAACTAATTTCGGGCGAAGCTTGAGCACCAAAAAGAATTACAACTGAATTCTTCACTAAATTATTTATAGAGTAGACTTCAGAATGAAGAATTTGAACTGAGCCTAGACTTTGTTGAATTGAAACCAATATTTTAGCAAGCAATAACTTCTCTTCCTCTGAAACTAAAGCCCAAGGTTTGTTGAGCACGATAACCAAGGATTGCTTTAGTTTATAAATTTCTTGTATGTGGATGTTGTCCACGATTTCCTTGATCACGATTCCTTAATGTCAAATAGAGATTTAAGCTCAAGGGCTTCTGCAGGATTCATTCTGCCAGAAAGAATGAGCCTCAATTGCCTTCTTCTAAGTGCGCCAGCATAAAATTCACTTTCTTCCGATGTTTCTGGTTCAACCTCAGGTATGGAAATGGGCTGGCCTTCTTTATCAACGGCCACAAAAGTAAAATAGGCGCTGTTACTTGAAAACTTTGTTTGAGCAGGAATATCTTCGGCCTCTACATCAATGCGAACCTCCATAGAAGAATTAAAGGCTCTCGTTACTTTTGCTCGCAAGGTTACTACATTACCCAAACGAATGGGTTGCCTGAACGAGATATTGTCAACAGAGGCAGTAACAACGGTAGAGCTAGCATGCTTTTGCCCTGCAATGGCAGAAACAATATCCATCCAATGCATTAATCTTCCGCCCATTAAATTATTGAGCGTGTTAGTGTCGTTGGGTAACACAAGCTCGGTCATACTTACAAAAGATTCTCTGGGAAATTTTTTATTACGTATCATGCAGTTTGCAATCGATGGTAAATTACTAGTGATCGTTAGCTTTTTTTTAAGTTCACAAAAATCATAAAAAATATTTGGAATACGCTACTATTAGAATTATTTAGCATCACTTTTTAAACACATGCTAACCAACACTAATTTATTCAGTACAATTTCTCGCTCCATAGAAGGTACTATTTATACCCTTATTAGCATTACGGGGTAGCTCCCTGCATACTTTCATATCCCCATTGTTTCCCATTATTGTATTACTTCTTGAAACTCACTACTTGATATCAGTTTAAATGAAAATATTAAAATTTGGCGGCTCATCTGTGGCAACCTCCGAAAGAATAAAATCGATTATTAAAATCGTTCAACCTTATCAAAACCAAGAATCACTTGCTATAGTCTTCTCCGCTTTTGGTGGCGTAACTGATAAGTTAATCAATGTAAGCACCTTGGCTTTGGGTGGAGATTTAAGTTATAAGTTGGAGTTGGAGTTAATTGAGAAAAGGCATATTGATGCTGTTCGCGAACTGATTGGTGTGCAAAGGCAAAGCAGTATTTTGGCACAGGTGAAGTTTTTGATGAATGAATTGGAAGATATACTTCATGGAATCTATCTGGTAAAGGAGCGCACCACACGCACGCTGGATTTTGTAATGAGTTTTGGTGAACGACTTTCAGCTTACATTATAGCCGAGGCTTTTATTGATCAAAAAGTGGAGGCTGAGTTTTTGGATGCGCGTTTGGTAGTTCGCACAGACAGTCATTACGGATATGCAAAAGTTGATTTTAAGATCACGAATCGCCTCATTCAAAAGCATTTTGAAATTCATTCTAACCTTCAAATTATTACAGGCTTTATAGCTACTGCTGAAAATGGAGAAACTACAACCCTTGGGCGAAGTGGTTCTGATTATACGGCTGCAATTTTTGCCGGAGCTTTGAAATCTTCTTCGCTAGAAATATGGACAGACGTAGATGGCATGATGACTGCCGACCCACGCAAAGTGAAAAAAGCTTTCACTGTAAATGAGATAACTTATGAGGAAGCGATGGAACTTTCCCACTTTGGTGCGAAAGTAATTTTTCCTTCCACTATGCAACCAGCATTGGCCAATCAAATCCCTATCTGGATAAAGAACACATTCAATCCTTCTTTTCCGGGCACAAAGATTAGTGCTCAAGCTTCCAACGGAAAAAATCTGTTGATCAAAGGGATTTCTTCAATGGATAAAATTAGTTTGCTAAGTGTTCAAGGCAGCGGATTAGTAGGTGTGGTTGGAGTTTCAAGTCGTTTGTTTGCCACCTTGGCGAGTGAAAAAATTAGTGTGATTTTGATAAGTCAGGCATCGTCTGAGCATTCTATTTGTTTCGCAGTAGAAACTAGCAATGCGAAGCAAGCCAAAGTAGCCATCGAAAAAGAATTTCAATATGAAATTTTGAATGGTGAGATGAACGAAATTAGTGTTGAAAATGAATTAGCTATTATTGCCGCTGTGGGAGAAAACATGAAGCATAACCCCGGCACTAGTGGGCGCATGTTTAACGCATTGGGTAAGAATGGGATTAATATCAGTGCCATTGCACAAGGATCTTCCGAGTTAAACATATCAGCGGTAATTAAGCAAGCCGATATATCTAAAGCACTTAACGTTTTGCATGAAGCTTTCTTTTTGTCTGATCGTAAAATACTGAACTTATTTCTGGTAGGTACTGGCCTCATTGGCAAATCATTGATAAAGATGATTGCCAATCAGCATGCAAAGCTTTCTAAAAATAATTTGTTAGAGATAACAATAGCGGGGGTTGCCAACAGCCGAAAAATGCTTTTTAATGAATTAGGCCTACCGTTTGATTCATGTATAGACCAATTGCAACAGCAAGGTGCTACAACCAACTTACAGCAATTTGTAGAGCAAATGAAAGCCCTAAACCTATCCAACAGTATTTTTATTGATTGTACTTCAAGTGGCGAAGTCACTCACTTGTATCAAGCTATACTGAACTCCAATATTTCAATTGTAACACCCAATAAGAAAGCAAACTCAGGTTCGTACGAAAGTTATCAACTATTAAAATCTACGGCCTTCAAAAGGGGGGTTAAGTTTTTATATGAAACCAATGTAGGCGCAGGACTTCCTGTTATTAATACACTCACTGACTTGTTGCTGAGTGGCGATAAAGTAATTAGAATTGAAGCTGTTCTCAGTGGCACCTTGAATTTTATTTTCAGCAGTTTTGATGGCCATAAGAAATTTAGTGAGGTGGTAAAAGAAGCTCAAGCAAAAGGGTATACAGAACCAGATCCCCGCGATGATTTAAATGGAATGGATGTAGCGCGAAAAATTTTAATACTTGCGCGCGAAACAGCTTTGAAATTAGAAATGGATGATGTATCAATTGAAAACTTAGTGCCACAAGATTGTAGGCAACTACAGACGGTTAGTAATTTCTATGATGGCTTAGAAAAACATGACAACGAATTTGAACAGCTTGTTAAAGCGGCAGCAACCAAAAAAGAAAAGCTGCGCTACATGGCAGTATTAGAAAATGGAAAAGCAGAAACAAAATTGGTGGGAGTAGGGGAAGCTCATCCATTTTATTCGTTGGCCGGAAGTGATAATATTATTCTCTTAACAACAGAAAGATATAGCGATAGGCCGATGGTAATACGTGGCCCAGGCGCAGGCGCAGAAGTAACTGCAGCGGGTGTTTTTGCCGATATAATACGCATAGGAAATTATTCAGGAAATTATTGACACAAGCTCTAAGTTTAAGCAGGAGGGTTGTGATTTTTAAGTTGCAGCATTCTCAACACTAACTATTAAAATGCTAACTAATCATGTCTAATTCCATCCGAGCTTTTGCTCCAGCCACCGTTGCCAATGTTTGTTGCGGTTTTGATATATTAGGATTTTCTGTAGACGCACCAGGTGACGAAGTTGTTTTGACATTGAAAGATGAGCCTGGTATTATCATAACAACTATTGAAGGTGACGATGGGAGACTTCCAAAAGAAGCTTTAAAAAACACCGCAGGTGTAGCGGTTGATTCTTTTTTGAAAAGCTTAGGCAGCAATCAAGGTGTTGAAATAAAGTTAATCAAAAATTTACCTTTAGGCAGTGGCATGGGCTCAAGTGCTGCCAGTGGAGTAGCCGCGCTGGTTGGTATAAATCAGTTGTTTGGAAATCCATTTACTCGCGAGCAAATGATTCCTTTTGCTATGGAGGCTGAACGAATTGCTTGTGGCTCGGCACATGCTGATAATGTGGCCCCTTCATTGCTAGGAGGTTTCGTTCTTATACGAGATTACAATCCACTCGACATTGTAAAAATCCCTGTTGCCAAAGGCCTTTGGTGTACCCTTATTCATCCCCATCTTGAATTAAAAACGGCTGACTCTCGCAGAGTATTAAAGCCAACCGTTTCTTTGAAAGAGGCAATCATGCAGAGTGGAAATATTGCAGGTCTAATGATTGGATTAATGAAGCCAGATTACACTTTAATTAGCCGCTCCTTGAAAGATGTAATTGCAGAGCCCATTCGCTCAGTTTTTATTCCAGGCTTTAGCGATATTCGGAAAAGTGTTATCG
>JANXRR010000358.1 GCA_025356795.1 Bacteroidia bacterium | reverse complement strand
ACCAAAATCATGCATTTGTTTTTTTGCGATTTCATGATTTGGATGATCTTTAAATCCTGGCCAATAAATCATTCCAACTGCTGGGTGTGATTTCAGAAATTCAGCCACCTTTCTTCCATTAAAGCAATGCCTCTCCATACGCAGATGAAGTGTCTTAATCCCACGCAATACTAAAAATGAATCTTGGGGGCCTGGAACAGCTCCGCAGGAATTTGCGATGAAGGCTAGCTCAGTATAAAGTTTTTCGTCATTGACAACCAACGCTCCCATAATTACATCGGAGTGGCCGCCCAGGTATTTGGTTACCGAATGCATAACAATATCAGCACCTAACGCCAACGGGTTTTGTAAGTAAGGTGAGGCAAACGTATTATCCACTGCCACAATGATGTTATTCTTTTTTGCAATTTCGCAGCATGCCTGGATATCAATTATTCGCATCAATGGATTGGACGGAGTCTCCAGCCACATCAACTTTGTTTTTGCGTTAACATAAGAAGAAATGTTTTTTACATCCGTTAAGTCGATAAAATGAAACTTGATCCCATACTTTTCAAAAACGCGTTTGAACATGCGATACGAACCCCCGTATAAATCATTGCTTGTTATTACTTCGTCACCGGGGTTCAGTAATTTTATTACCGCATCCGTTGCTCCCATTCCTGAAGAAAAGCACAAGCCAAATTTCCCGTCTTCCAAAGCCGCAATACTTTTTTGAAGAGCATTGCGTGTAGGGTTGGCACCACGTGCATACGCATAACCTTTGTGTTTACCTGGCGACTCCTGAACGTAGGTGGACGTCTGATAAATGGGAGTCATAATTGCTCCCGTTGTTGGGTCTGGTTCTACACCAGCATGAATAGCTTTGGTTCCGAATTTCATAGAATAGTATTAAGTAGTAGTTGTATAAGGGCTTCCAATTGACTCGTCTTACAATTTTGTGTTTTGTAACTGTTACTTTTAAAATTAATTTAGATTAGTCTTTCCAAATCAAACTTTTCTAAGTAATCAGCCACCCTTCTTACAAAACTTCCACCGAGTGCTCCATCTACAACGCGATGATCGTACGAATGAGATAAAAACATTTTATGGCGTATGGCAATAACATCGCCATAAATAGTTTCTAATACTGATGGTTTCTTTTGGATAGCTCCGATGGCTAAGATAGCAACCTGTGGCTGCATAATAATAGGTGTGCCCATTACATTGCCAAACGTTCCCACATTTGAAACGGTGAACGTGCCTCCTGAAAGATCATCTGGCTTCAGCTTGTTTTCACGAGCGCGTTTAGCTAAATCATTTACCACCTTAGCTAAACCAATAAGATTATATTGATCTGCATTCTTAATGACCGGCACAATCAAATTTCCTGACGGAAGTGCCACCGCAATACCAATGTTAATATCTTTTTTTTTAATTATCTTATCGCCATCCACTTGAATATTGATCATGGGGAAATCTTTAATTGCCATCATTACGGCTTCAACAAAAATTGGGGTAAACGTTAGCGCTTCCCCTTCACGTTGCTCGAACTGTTTCTTTATTTTATTTCTCCAAAGCACAAGGTTTGTAACATCTGCCTCCACAAATGAAGTAACATGAGGAGAAGTGCGTTTGCTATCCACCATGCGATCAGCGATCATCTTTCTCATTCTATCCATTTGAATGATTTCATCTGCTGCGCTTGTGGAAGCTGATACCAAGGGAGCTGAGGTCGTAATTGTTTTTGTAGCAAGAACTCCCGTTTTTTTGATCTCTATGTGAGAGAGAATATCTTTTTTGGTCACCCTTCCTTCCCATCCGGATCCAGATAAGGTTTCCAGTTCATGGATAGAAATACTTTCTTCTTTAGCAATCATTTTCACCAAAGGCGAATAAAATCGATTGGCTGATTTATAGTTTTCATTTTCATTGGAAGCTACTCTTTTAATACTATAGGCAGACGAAACTGGTTGATCTGTTTCACCTGTAGGTGCAGCAACAATTTGCTTTGTTGGTTCTTTTGGTTTTTGAACTTCCGATTCAATAATAGCAATGGCGTCTCCAACTTTTACTACATCGCCTTCTTTCCAGAGAATTTCTTGCAACACCCCTGCATACACGGAAGGCACTTCAGTATCTACTTTATCAGTAGCTACTTCAAGCACCGATTCGTCTTGCTCAATTTTATCGCCCGGCTTTTTAAGCCATTTCAATATTGTTGCTTCGGTTATACTCTCGCCCATTTTGGGCATTACCATTTCTACTTTCGCCATGGTTAATAAGTTCAATGAACAAAGTTAGTATTTTTACCATGCTTCGCTAGAAAGCAAAATCATTCAAAATTGATTCCATCACAAATTTCATTAAGGAAAAATTTTATATCAAGAGATGGAATAAAAAGGGAATTTTCTATTGATTTATTTTCAATTAACTCTCAATGATTTTGGTTATTGATACTAAAAAATTGAGTATAAAAAGTTGTTGAATAAATTAATGGGTTAAATATTAACATAGCTTTTAAACTTAACTCCTCATCTTCCAAAATCATCTTGCACACGCACTATATCATTCTCATCTGAAGGATGATTATCATCAGTATGTTGCCATATTTCTGCAATGATGCCCCATCCATCTAATCCAACGAGTCTATGGCGCTGGCCTTGCTTTAGTTTTATTATTGAACCGAGTGTCATTGTTTGTAATGATCCTTCAACATCGGTTTCGTTAGTTACAATTCCTGCCGTGCCGCCCGATAGTTTCCAAAGCTCGGCCCTGCGATGATGATATTGCCACGACAGGCGCTTGTGCTTTTCTACGATCAAAATCTTAGGGCTTAGTTTATTACCCAACTTAATTTCAGAAAGGTTCAATTCTGGAAAAAATAATTTAATAAACGCTTCGGTGTGGCTTTCATCTATTACAAAGAAGCCGCCCCAAGGGCGAGTTTTATCAGAAACAACAATGCCGAGATTAGCCTGGCCAAGCTGCGCTTCAATGGCTTTGAAAATTTCTTCTTTGGTAGATTGGGTATGGAATGTGAATATCATAATTGAACTAATGTATTCACAAACTTAATAAACTAATATTAATCATGACAAGAAAAGGGTTTTGGAAACAAAGGATGAATTTTTCAGTTACTCGTAGTGTATCAAAAAGATTGTAGCCAAATATGAAACCAAATTTATTAGAAATACAATTTTAACAAGCTTAGGTAATGGATGTGTTCTAAAAAAAAACCTTATGATAAGTAGTTCTATAGCAGAACTCATTAGCCACATA
>JANXRR010000354.1 GCA_025356795.1 Bacteroidia bacterium | reverse complement strand
ACGTGCTGGCAATTGGATTGGTACCTCTTAATGCTCCAAAACTTTCTAGGTTGAGCTGGCCTTCATATGTTTTAAAGATCACGCCCTTTTTACTTATACGTACTACAATGCCTGCCCGCACACCTTCATCGTAAACGGCATAATGGTAAAACAGAAAAAGAGCGATGAGTATTATGATAACGCCTCCAACAAAAATTCTTACTGCCTTTTTTGATTTTCTTTTTAATGATTGACCGAAGTTTTCCTTTTCCATATTCTTAAATCAAACATTGATTCATTTATTTCTACTTATGAAAGGTAACAGTCTTTTCTGATTAAATTGATACAAGAAACGAAGATCACTTGTTAACAGTAATTTCTTTTACTGATCTAAAAACGTCACCTTCATTTGATATACCTTCAATTGTAATTGAGTATTTCCCTTCTGCATTTGATGTATTGAAACTTAAATTAGCGTAACCACTTTCGTTAGTTGAAATGTTGGGATTCCAATATATAGTGGTGCGATAATCCGGAGCTTTACTTGGCAATGAAGGAGCCCTGAACTGTATTGGGAGATTATATCCGTGAAGTTTGAATTTGTAGTTCTGCGTATTCATCGGTATGCTAGTTTCGGTATATATAGCAATTATGTTATCATCACCTCCACTGAATTTATCGAAGATTTCGATTCTGCTAATGGTAGCATATGGAATCATTGAAAAGTCTTGATAGTTAATGATGGCTCCATCTAAAAATATTTTATAGGGAGGCCTTGAGCCGGGCGAAGCACCTCCGCCTGTAGTAAATTGACTTGGATTGTTTTTCTGCGATCCAGAATCACTAGGGGTTTGGTCTCCCTGAGAACCTTGCAGCCCACCTGATTTATTTTGAACTCCACTTGGTGTTGAAGAACTTAACTGGGTATCTTTTGGTTTTCCGCTAGATTGAGATGCATTTTCAAATGCCGTTACAATTGCACTTGGCTGATATCCGCTAGGGTTTAAAATTTCTTTATTAGTTGCATAGAAACCTGGTACCATTCTGTTCAATAAAATTAACAAATTATTCGCTTTTCTCACCTCCGCTAATGCCGACCCCTCTATTAATTTAGCCATTAAGCCATATCTTCTTGTTGTAACGGTAGTTGTGGTTAACGGGGTAATCCTAGACGCTTTAATAGTTATTTCTTCCAGCATTTTAACATTCGAAGAAATATTTGGGATGTACCGTGGATTGGAATTTTTTGAAATATTAAACTTTAATGGAGTGGGAATTGAGAAAAAATAAGGCTCCACTGATCTAAGTTCAATCCCCATCAACTCCCCATCTTTTTTAACTGCCTTTAAAACTGCCGTTGTGGTATCTGTAAAATCAAATGAAAAACTAAAATTATTCCTAGTGGTTTCTATTACTTCTTGCTCATTCTTGTTCATTAACAAGGCGACTACTTGGTAGATTCCTTTTTTTGAAGGGGTATTTACGTTCGATAGATTATTTAGATTGGAAGAATAAGAAATTATCTTTCCTGATAAGGTGATTCCACGCTCTAATAGATGCTTGATCCTTATCATAGAAGTGCCTTCTGAATTAAATTTATCTTTGAGCGAAAAAATAGTTGGCAAGTCTCTGAGCTGGGTAATAGCAGTTTGATCAACAACCGAAACTGAAAAGTTAGCGAGTTGAGGTAAATGATCTTTCAAAATGGTTATGTCAATATCAACTGGTGAGCGTGTTTTGTAATATTTTTTATCTAAAGTTACTATTGGATTTATGTGACTTAAAGAAACTAAAGTACTATCTCTATTTTGTGGCTCAATAAATGTGCTAAGTTTAATGATAGGAATTGGTCTGATAAATACCTCATTAAAGTTTCTCATCCAATTTGTGTAGGCCACCATATAATAATTGCCAATAGGCAAATCAATCGGTAAAATAAATTCACCCCACGCTACTCCTTTTTCAATTTTTAATATTCGGCTTTCAATTACTCTAGTCGTGCTGTCCACCAAATTGACATAAAGAACTTTGCTGAGGGTATCAGCGAATTGTGGTGAGGCATATTTCATATATGCTTTAAACCAAAGGGTGTCAGTTGGGTAGTAGTATGGCTTATCTGTCTGCACATAGGTTTTCTCTCTTAGTTCTTTTACGATCTTTAAATTTGAATTCTTTAAAAAAACCAAGGGCTCTGCATTTGAAGAAACAAAGGCCTTCTGGTAATCAACAGGAACAGTTTTTAAGAAATTTGCATTGGAGCCAGTTAACGTTAAATCTTCTGGCGAGAAAATCCCGTTGCGGGTAACTACCACTCTAGATGAATCAGAACTAAGTCGAATAACTTTGTTTGAGTATTTTCTGTAAAATTTATTCCTTCCTTTCGTTGTTTGATAATGGATTTCTAGCCCTGAAATATTTCGCAAATAAATTTTGCCGTTTTTTGCGGCTATTATAGAATCAGGATGTATTAATTGAAGTTGCTTCCCAATTACGTTTTTAAACGATGGCTTTTTCTCCTCAAAAGTTCCTTTCAATGTGTAAGGTATAAACCCTTCTTGTTTTTGATTTCCATCCACAAGTGAAGAAATAAAATGATTCCAAGAACCCTCGTATTCTTCTAACTGATGTTCTTTCCAATTGCTTGTTTGAGTAATACTTTTAGAAGTTAGGGTATCCATTTTCACTATTCCGTCAATAGTAAGATTGATACCCTAACTTCTAAAAGTATTACTCAAACAAGCAATTGGAAAGAACATCAGTTAGAAGAATACGAGGGTTCTTGGAATCATTTTATTTCTTCACTTGTGGATGGAAATCAAAA
>JANXRR010000343.1 GCA_025356795.1 Bacteroidia bacterium | reverse complement strand
ACATTTGATAAAATTTTTGTAGAACAAACCTCTACAAGTTTTCAAAAAAAGAGGCTAATGGTGATAACCGATCAATTGGGTTTCTACAAAGACAATATGTTAGCCGGTTATTTTTTAGACTGGCAATTGTATTCAACTATTTTTAATGAACCTGATTACTATGACAATGTAATTCTTGTTAGAAAACTTTTCGATAATGATTCTCCAGAAATCATTATAGATCCTCTCGATAAAATGAAACCGTTTTTTAAAAGAATACCCGATGTATCAATCAAATATAAAAGAGAAGGTGAGGGGTATATAAAAATCAACAACTGATTTTACTTACCCTCCTTTCGTGTCTTCCTCCTTCAAATGTTGAATGCAGAAATTTATCTAAAATTTTTATGGCCAATTCAAGAGTTATATAACGCGCGGGCAAACACATTACGTTGGCATTATTATGTTCACGGGCAAGTGCGGCCAAATCTTCTTGCCAACAAATGGCTGCGCGTATGCCTTGATGTTTATTTGCTGTAATAGCAACACCGTTGGCGCTTCCACAAACTAATACACCAATATCAAATTCTTTTTTCTCAACGGCTCTCGCGACAGCATGAGCAAAATCAGGATAGTCGGCCGACTCATTAGAGTAGGTGCCAAAATCTTTTACTGGATTACCGTTTTCTTTCAGCCAACTAATTAAAGCCTCTTTATATTCAAAACCTGCGTGGTCACTGCCAATGGCAATTGAAGGATTCATTGGGTTTTTAATTTTGTTGATCTGCCAGTAATTCTGCTTTTTGCTTTCTTTTCACAACTACAGCGGAAATTATAATACTGATCTCAAACAAAAAGTAAAGGGGTGTGGAAATGAGCATCATACTGAAAGGGTCAGGAGAAGGTGTAACAATAGCACCTAAAATAAGAATTACAACAATGGCATGCTTGCGAAACTTGCGCATAAATTGTGGTGTGAGCATTCCCACCTTTGTCATAAAATACACCACCACGGGAAACTGAAACAATAAGCCGCTGCCTATTACCATACCAACAACGGTTGACACGTAAGAAGTGATATCAAATTCATTTACGATCATGTCGCTAATGGAATAGGTAGACAAGAACCATATTGTCATGGGTGATAGCACATAATAACCAAAAGAAACACCTAACAAGAAAAGAAAAGTAACGGCTGCCACGGCACCTCTTGAGTTGGTTTTTTCGTTCATCTTTAAGCCAGGTTTTATAAAACTCCAGACCTGCCAAAAAACATACGGAAAAGCTATTATAAGACCAATTACAAACGATGCAGTAATTGACATCATGAACTGGCCAGTCATATTTCTGCTTTGCACCAAAAAGTTAAATGGCTTTACACAAAGAGACTCTTCTGTACCTAAAAATTCGCCCAGCTTACACATATATTTGAAAGTAGGAAAGTCGATACGAGCAGGGGCGAAAACAATGTTTTCAAAAATCCATTTCACATAAATAAAAGCTACAATGGTGCCTATAAAAATTGCACTTACTGATTTAACAACATGCCATCTTAATTCCTCCAGGTGATCGAGGAACGACATTTCTTTTTCTTCACTCATTACTTTAGTTGTGGATTTAATATTCCCTAAAAAAAAATCAATTATAGAGCGGGAATTTTTTTACGAAACGATTAACTTTTCCTTTTACAGATTTTAAGTGTTTAGTATCTTCTGGTTTTTGGAGCGCTTCGTCAATTAATTCAACTACTTTGATCACCTCTTTTTCTTTTAATCCTCTGGAAGTCATAGCCGGTGTGCCAATGCGAATTCCAGAAGTTACAAAGGGAGACTCAGTATCAAACGGAACCATATTTTTGTTGATTGTAATGTCTGCTTTAATTAACGCTTCCTCAGCTAACTTCCCTGTGAGCTTTTTTGATCGAAGGTCAATTAACATCAAATGATTATCCGTGCCATTAGAAATGATTTTATAACCTAGTTCTACAAAAGCGTGTGCCATGGCTTTTGCATTCTTGGCCACTTGAACAATATATTCCAAATACTCATCGCTTAGTGCTTCTTGAAACGCGATGGCCTTAGCGGCAATCACGTGTTCCAAAGGCCCACCTTGAGTACCTGGAAAAACGCCTGAATCTAATATCGAGGAAATTTTCCTAATCTCTCCTTTGGGGGTTGTTAAGCCCCATGGGTTGGCGATATTTTTTCCCACCATAATTAATCCTCCACGTGGACCACGCAAAGTCTTGTGGGTAGTGGTTGTTACGATGTGACAATCCTGTAGCGGATCCTTAAGTAAGCCGCGGGCAATTAAACCTGAAGGATGAGAAATGTCTGCCAGAAGAATTGCACCGACTGCATCAGCAGCTTGTCTTAGCTTTTTATAATCCCAATCGCGACTGTAAGCAGAAGCGCCACAGATAATCATCTTTGGTTTTTCGCGCAAAGCGGTTTCAATTACTTTGTCAAAGTCGATGAGGCCAGTTTCTTTTTCAACTCCATAAAAAGAAGGCATGTAAAGTTTGCCAGAAAAGTTTACGGGGGAGCCATGCGTAAGATGACCGCCATGCGATAAATCGAAACCTAAAATTTTATCGCCGGGTTTTAGGCAAGCAAGCATAACAGCTGCGTTGGCTTGTGCTCCTGAATGTGGCTGAACATTTGCCCACGAAGCCCCAAAAAGTTCTTTTACCCTATCAATGGCTAATTGCTCAATTTCGTCTACTACTTCACATCCGCCATAGTATCTTTTGCCAGGAAGGCCTTCTGCATATTTGTTGGTAAGTACGCTGCCTTGTGCTTTCATTACTTGTGGCGAAACGAAATTCTCAGAAGCAATAAGCTCAATGCCATCTTGTTGGCGATGCTTTTCCTTTTCAATAAGGTCGAAGATGATTTTATCTCTTTTCATAGCAGGATAAGGTTATTGGGATTTAAAGGATTTATGAAATAATGAATTGGCAAAACAGGGTTATAATTGGGGGATTTGAAAATTGAAATGAGTGTGGAAATAAACCCTCAAATTTCAAATCATCTTACCACGAATCACTTGATCCGCCACCACCGAAGCTACCGCCACCACCAAAATCAGCACCGCCACCACCACCACCATCACCGCCTCTTCCTCCCAAAGCAGAGCCAAGCATGCTTCCAGCAATGAATCCGCCCATCCCTCCACTACCTCTTCGGGAGACAATAAAGAAGATAACAATCATTACTAAAATACTTATCCAAGAACTTCCTTTTGATCGCTTCTTAGGGCTAACGGTATTTTTATACTCCCCTTTTATAGCTTTGATTATGGCTACAACCCCTGCTTTTACGCCACCATCATAATCTCCCACTCTAAAATGTGGCGCAATTTCATTTCTGTTTATTCTGCTCGAAAGCGCATCTGTTAAAGAACCTTCAAGCCCGTGGCCTACTTCTGTTCGCATTTGCTTGTCGCCAATAGAAATAAGCATTAGCACTCCATTATCGGTATCTTTTTGGCCGAGCTTCCACCCTTCTGCAACCCGAAGGGAATAATCTTCTAGCGATTCTCCATCTAAAGAAGGTATAATTAATATTGCGATTTGATTGGAGGTTGAATCACGCTCGGCTTTTAAAATAAATTCTAGTTCAGATTTAGCAGTGGAGGAAAGAACATTGGCCTCATCGTGAACCCAAAAGCCGCCATGAGCCGGAATAGGTTTATTTTGAGCAAAAGCAAAGGAATTAATAATTAATAGAAATACACTGAAAATATACCGCATGTGATGTTTTAAAATTTAGTTTTCTTCCATTCGAAGGTCGTCACGGAGTTCGTTAATGTCGTCAGGCGTTTGAACAAATCCTTTTTCCAACAAAATTTCTCCACATCGTTTAATGGCAGCTTCAATTCCTTCCACCACTTTTCCTTGTTTCATGTGAGAGGTAATTCCTCGCACCAGATTGTCCCATTCTTTTTGTTCTACCACTTTACTTATACCGCGATCGGCCATTACAATTACTTCGCGTTCAAAGAAGGAAATAAAAATCATAATACCGGTGCGATGCCGGGTATTGAAGACCTCTTCTGCAAGAAAGGCACTTTCGGCACGTTTGCGCGTAGCTTGGTCTAAATGAGTTTGGTTTAAAACTAGTTTTTTTAGAGGCTCAATGTAGTTAACCAAAGCTGCTCCAACCAATCCACCAGCCACTACGGCCATAAATAAGAATAATGGGTCGCGATCGTAGGCAGCTAAATCAGGTGCATACCGATCCATAAAAATAGCTGCTAAAAAGAGTAATGACGCGCCCAATATGGCACCCCTAAAATTGGCGATAGAATAAAAACCACTCCGTTCAACAAAAACAGGAACAATTTCTCCCGAGATTTTACTTTCTCCTTCCCGAACTGCCGCTTTTATCCTTTCTAAATCTGAGGCACTAAATCTTTTTTGAATGGACATGGTTGATTCATTAATAAATAGTAGTCAAAGATAAGCGCATAATTTGGGATTCGTTTAATGAGAAGATGATTGATTTGATAATTTGGTGATTGGTGTATCAATGCTTGGATAAATTCAAAAGAATATAAATCTATTTCGATGTTGTGGTGGAAGCCCATAAAAGCTTTTACAAAATACAATCCAAGCGTTTGTTAACAAGACGGGGATCAGCAGCCAAAACAAGCCGAATAAAATTATAATGAAACAGAGTGTGAACACATAAAAGACATAGTAGAGAAAGGGTTTCATTTTTAATTCGAGGCGATACAGTTTGCTTCTGAGAACCAAACAAACGGCTAAAGTGAAAAGAATGAGGCCAATGCCAAAAAGCTTATATTGAAATACAAGCCATATGCCTTCGGGTATTATAAGTACAAGAAAAGTTAAGAGGCCACTAAAAAACAGGTTGTCTTTGCTCCACGGAAAGTTCTTTAAGAAGCTTAGTTCTGTTTGTTCAAATCGAAAAGATTCATACACCACTAAAGCATGAACGGTTGCTATGCCTAGAGCCATCAGCTCACCTACCTTAAAAGTGTCAGAGATATTGGAAAATAAATAAAGACTTCCACTTAATATCAAAAACGAAAACACCTTGGTAAGTAATATCATAATTGGTAAATGGACTGTTACCTTGAATAGAAAAAAACTAAAAAAAGGTTTCTTTAAGGGTTTAATCAGCCTAACTATAAGTGAAGGCTCATCCGTATTAATAGGAACAAAAATTTGTTTTGTAATGAAGTACGAAAAAATGACATCAAGTGAAAATATAAATAATAAGATGACAATTGAAGTTATGATATGATGATAGATTATGCCAATAACTAATGCGAACACACCAAATAGTATAAGTGGCAATGAGATTAGAAATTGTACTATGAACCAACTTTTAAACAAATTGCTTTTCTGCAAAGCAGTGCAGCTGTAAAAAAGAAAAAGATTAGTTGGGTGCGTTAACTCAGCAGTTATATATTTCCAACTTTTAACCGTGAAACCAATCCAAACTAAAAACACAACCCCAATCAGTTGTGGAGAACTAAGAAGTGAAAGCACGAACAATAAGTTTTGTAAAATTCTTTCTGCAGAGGTTAGATGAGTTTCGTTTAATGTCGGAGTGAAAAAGCAGTAGCTGGCAATTGAGACAAAAGAGAAAAGTAACGCACCAAAATGGTTTCGATAAAAACCCCAAACAAAAATTTTGATAAGAACTTTTGTTAGGGGATTTAGCATAAATTAGGAAACGAGTCAGCTGAATAAAAGTTAGTTATCCCTCGGTCGAGATGGATTAAATCAAAGAAAACAACTTTAAATTTTATTACCCTACCACCGGGTCTGAATATATGTAGAAATAGGCCATTGAAAACATGGATATCCAATACACCCACTCGCTGCCCCACCCCCATACGATAGAGGGATTCTAATACTCTAATACCAACTAAATATAGACAATGTAAACGGCAACTGTTATGGCTTCAATGGCTAAGTTAATTTTAGTAAAATTTGTCTATAACTGGTTTTTACTTGTAAGCTCATGTGTATTTTAAATAAATGCCCCAAAGCTACCTTTGGGGCAAAAGTTTTCACAAAAAATGAGAAGCTGAAAGTAATTTCAACTCTTGATATTAAATACCCGGTAGGGCAAGATTAAGCTGCCTTTGACAGGTTGTCTTCTTTTACCTTATTTGTTCTCACTTCTTTCGATTCGAGATCAAACCACTTTACCTCTACTAGGTTTTTTTTAAGATATTTGAGCACCTCCATCACTTTGCCATCAATCTTGCTGCGCACACGTTCACCTTTTCTAAACAATCTTCTCATCTTCATATATCAAAAGTTAATATTAAAATCGAATTGCATAAATATACTCTCTTGCATAGTCTTCATAAATACCTGAAAACGTTACTAAGTCACCAGCCTTCTTTTTCTTTAAAAATTCATTAAGTTCTTTGGTGGATTTTATTTCAACATCGTTTACATGAGTTATAATAAATCCTTCTTTCATTTCTGTATAACGAGCAATCTTACCATTTTCTAATGACTTTACCTTTACGCCATTGTTAAGTTCTAATCTTTTTAATGTTTTGGCATCCAGCTCTTCTAGTTCCATACCTAAAGACGCAATAGCATCTTTTTCTTCACGGCTCAAAGTTCCTACTTTGCCTTCGCGGTTCTTTAAAGTAATTGGTAATTCAATGGTTTTTCCTTTTCTATTAACGGTTACTAATACCTTGTCGCCAGGGCGTTTCAATCCAATATAGCTAATAAGAGTTGTGTTTGACTTAATTGCAAGAGCATCAATCTTTACAATTACATCTCCTTTTTGTATACCGGCAACTTTAGCTGCGCTCTTGTCTGCAAAATCACCAAAACCATTTACATACGCTCCTTCGTTAACAGAAAGATCTTCTTGTTTGGCGAATTCACTTGTTAAATTTAATAGTTCAACTCCTAACCAGCCGCGTTGCACGGTTCCGTAAGCAATTAAGTCTTCTACCACTTTGCTAACAATGTTTGATGGCACGGCAAAACCATAACCTGAGTAAGACCCTGTTGGGCTGGCAATGGCTGTATTTATCCCTAATAATTGTCCGTTAAGATTTACCAATGCTCCACCGCTGTTTCCAGGATTTATTGCGGCATCAGTTTGAATAAAAGATTCAATGGCAGTGTTTCTTTGATTTTCATTTTGCCCTTGATTGTTAGAACGATTTGTATTTGAATTGATAATGTTGATGTTCCTTCCTTTGGCACTAATAATACCTGCCGTTACAGTTGAGTTGAGGTTAAAGGGATTGCCCACTGCAAGCACCCATTCTCCTACTTTCGATTCGTCCGAATTCACAAAGGAAAGATAAGCCAAGTCTTTTTCTTTGATTTTGATCAATGCAATATCCGTGTCTGGATCGGTGCCAATTACTTCTGCTTTAAAAGTTCTGTTATCTGAAAGTGTCACTTCTACAACTTCCGCACCTTGTACTACGTGATTATTGGTAGCAATGTACCCCTCAGCATTTATTATTACTCCTGAACCAGTGCTTTGGCTCGGCTGCCGTTGTGCTGGCGTATTAGGATTAAAGAAGAATTGCATGGGATCATTAGGATTGGCCTTTGAAACTGTATTTTCGCTAGTTGATTTTATATGAACAACTGCCTTTGTTACCTTTTCGGCAGTAGCAGTAAAATCTAAAGAAGCAGGAACACCTCCTGAATTATACGATACTGTGTTAGCGGGAACACCCGCCACGTGTTCAATTCTTACTCCATTGTTTTCATTCCCTAACCACTGATAAGCGGAAATGGTGCATGCACTGCCCATCACCGCGGCTAACAAAAGTTGACCGAACTGTTTCATAGTTTTATAAATTTTAGTTAAACAAATAAGTGGAAGATAGATGCTCCCAAAGTTTAAAAAGTTTAAATTTTAATTTGTCTTTTTATCAAAAATCGTAAGAGCTACTAATACGTGTAAAAGTAAAAATTAGTTCTTTTCAAGTATTCATTTTTGTGGAGTTGATTAATTGGATTCTCTGTAAATTCCATGCCGTAAATTGTTTCTATATAAAACCTTCTTTAAAAACTAGTCGATTGTTTTTTCAGGAGCAGATCAGGCATAACACAAAACGAAAATAAAATGAGCTGCAGCGTTCTTCATGGTTTAGTAGTACTTTAACGCCCAAATATATTAACTAACTTTATTTCAAATCAAGGGTTTACTCGCGCTTATGCTAAAAATCAAATGAAAATATCAGCCTCCATTATACTAAAAAAAGATCGCGAGCATTCCATCAAACGGTTTCATCCATGGGTTTTTTCGGGAGCCATACATACCATGGAAGGTAGCCCGGTTCAAGGCGAGTGGATAGAGGTAAAAGATGTCAACAAAAAAACCCTAGGCTTTGGCCACTACCAGAAGGGAACAATTACGGTAAGGCTTCTTTCATTCAAATCAGAAAGACCAACGCAAGAAATATATCAAGACAAAATACGACAGGCGTACCAATTGAGGTTAGATGCCCGTGTTATTTCCGAAAGCACAAATTGTTACCGCCTTACTCATGGGGAAGCGGATGGATTGCCAGGATTGATAATTGACGTTTATAATGGAGTTGCCGTTATTCAAGCGCACAGCGATGGCATGCATACCGACAGGCATTTGATTACCGAGGCGTTGAAAATTGTTTTGGGCTCCCTGCTTCAATCTGTATATTATAAAAGCCATTCGTCCCTTTCGGGGAAAGCAGAACCACACTATTTATTCGGTATGGTTGCCTTGCCACACTTGACAACAGAACATGGAAACAAATTTTTTGTGGATTGGGAAGAAGGCCAGAAAACCGGTTTCTTTTTAGATCAGCGTGAAAACAGAAAATTAGTGGGCGAGTATTCTAAAGATCGTACCGTGCTTAACACATTCTGTTATACTGGTGGCTTCTCGGTGTATGCACTTCAAGCAGGTGCCAGACTGGCTCATTCGGTCGATTCATCCGCGAAAGCGATTGAACTTACACAGAAAAACTTAGAACTTAATGGATTTGAAAACACAGTTCATCAAAGTTTTGCTGTGGACACTTTTGAGTTTTTAAAAGATAAAAAAGATCGATATGATTTGATCATACTTGATCCGCCTGCCTTTGCCAAACATAAAGATGCCAAGCATCAGGCTATGAAAGGGTATCAACGATTAAACACCGAGGCCTTTCGAGTAATTAAACCCAATGGAATTGTATTTACATTTTCGTGCAGCCAAGTGGTGGATAGGCAACTGTTTTATGATACTGTTGTTTCAGCTGCAATTCAATCTGGCCGTGAGATAAAAGTATTGCATCATCTTTCGCAACCAGCAGATCATCCGGTTTCAATTTATCACCCGGAAGGGGAATATTTAAAAGGACTTGTTTTATACGTTCATTAAAAAACGATCTTTATTTTCATGAATTCAAGATTAGCCCAACTCTTTAATCGATTAGAAGAAGATAGAAATTCTTTGGTGGAACAAGTTGAGAAACTCACCTTAGAGCAATACCACCAATCGTTAAATGGAAAGTGGTCCATCCAACAAATTCTTTCCCATCTTATGATTTCAGAACGGTTGTCATTGCAATACATGACAAAAAAAGTTCAGGGCATTGATCATGCAGGCAATACAGGTTTGAAGGAAGAACTGAAAATGATAGGCTTGAAACTATCGCAACGGCTACCCTTTAAATTTAAAGCACCTAAAGGTCTTAATGAGATAACCCCAGCTAATCTTAGCGTACAACACCTAAAGTCCCAATGGGCACAAGACAGGCAACACCTAAAAAAATTTCTTGAGCAAATTCAGGAAGATCAACTCAAGAAAAAAATCTATCGGCATGTGAGAGTCGGATTGCTCAACGTTCAACAGGCATTAATCTTTTTTCGAGAACATTATATTCACCATTTACCGCAGATCAAAAAATTGATGACCAACAACTAATTGTTATTATTTTGCCGAATAAAAATAGGAGTAAAAATTTTTTTTTAAAAAGAGATCATTCATTAGGCTCACATTAACAACTTCAAAATATTTCCCCAATCCATTCTATGAAATTTTTTTTACCACTCGCACTTGTTTTTATTTCAGTGTTAAGTTTTAGTCAGTCAAAAATCAAAAGCCCTTCAGAGTTTTTGGGCTATGAATTGGGCGATCAATTTACACGCCATCATCGGGTGGTTGAATACTTCAATTACATAGATGAGCAATCGGCTGTGGTAAAAGTGCAGCAATATGGGGAGACCTATGAGCGAAGACCGTTGATTTATGCCATTGTGGCTTCCGCAGAAAACTTTCAAAACCTAGAACAGATACGCTTGGATAATTTGAAAAGAGCGGGTGCGATGGAAGGAACACCTTCCACTAAAGTTGCCATTGTTTGGTTAAGTTATAACGTGCATGGCAACGAAGCCAACTCAACAGAAACGTCAATGAAGACCCTCTATGAATTGGTAAACCCTGATAATGCGAAAACAAAAGACTGGTTAAAAAATACAGTCGTAATCTTAGACCCATGTATAAACCCCGATGGACGTGACCGCTTCGCGAATTTTTTTAATCAATATGGAAACAATCCGGCCAACCCAGATCCACAAGCACGCGAGCATAGAGAAATCTGGCCAGGTGGAAGAGCCAATCATTATCTCTTTGATTTGAATAGAGACTGGGCATGGGAAACGCAAAAAGAATCGCAAGCACGGCTGAAAATCTATAACCAATGGTTGCCGCATGTGCATGTTGATTTTCATGAGCAAGGTTATAATACGCCTTATTATTTTGCTCCGGCTGCAGAGCCGTATCACGAAGTAATAAGCAATTGGCAGCGTGAATTTCAAAATATAATAGGTAGGAACAACGCTAAATATTTTGATGAGCAAGGCTGGCTTTACTTTACAAAAGAAAGATTTGATTTATACTATCCAAGTTATGGTGATACATATCCTACTTATTCGGGCGCAATTGGTATGACATTCGAACAAGGCGGCATTGGTTCTGGGCTTCACATTACAACAGCAGAGGGTGACCCTATGACGTTGAAAGATCGCATTGCCCATCATTTTACTACAGGTATGTCAACCATTGAAGCCTCATCTATTAATTCCACAAAGCTGGTTGATGAGTTTGAGAAGTTTAATAAAGAAACGATTAACAACCCGAGCTATCCTTATAAAACTTATGTGATTAGAGCTGATAACAATGCTGATAAGTTGGCGAAAATAACTGGGTGGTTGGACACGCACAGTATTCAATATGGGCATGCTGGTGCTTCGCGTTTAGCAAAAGGATTTGACTATCAAACACAAACTCAGAATAGTTTGACCCTTTCAACAGAAGATATTATTATAAATACGCATCAGCCAAAAGGCAGATTCATCACTACAGTTTTTGAGCCATCGTCTAAACTTACTGATTCAGCCACGTATGACATCACCGCTTGGAATTTAATATATGCGTATGACCTAAAAGCTTTTGCTCTGAGTGAAAAAGTTTCCATCGCAAAAGTATATCAACCCAAAACAACCCAACAACAGCCAATCGTTGCAAAGCCTTATGCTTATATTTTTTCTTACAAAAATTTGAAAGATGTTGAATTTTTGGGAGCACTTATTAAGAAGGATATAAAGGTAAGATTTGCTGTTAAACCCTTTACGCTTGGTGGGCAAACGTTTGACCCTGGCACCTTGATTGTTACCCGAAGAAACAACGAGACTCAGGCCGACTTTGATGCTGTTGTTAAAGCAACAGCAACGGCATTTACCAGAACAATATATACAACAACTACGGGCTTTGCCGATAAAGGTGCTGACTTTGGTTCGGGCGATGTAAGCTTTATTAAGACGCCTAAAATTGCTTTGCTCGGTGGCGATCAAACATCTTCACTAAGTCACGGCTCACTGTGGCATTTCTTTGAGCAGCAAATTCATTTCCCTGTTTCAGTAATTGGCACGGATTATTTTAAAAATATTGACTTATGGAAATACACCGTGTTGATTGTGCCGGATGGAAACTATCGCATTTTAGATGAAGGTATGTTAGATATGATTCAACGTTGGGTGAATGATGGCGGTAAGTTAATTGTACTGGCTGGAGGATTAAATTCTGTTGCAGACAAAAAAGGGTTTGCTCTGAAAGAATACGCTACTGAGGATAAGAAAAAAGATTCTGAGAAAAAAGATAAGGAGGCTAAAGAAAAAGAAGGCTTGCTAAAATATGGTGAAGCCGAGCGCAAAGAACTATCCAACAATATTTATGGTGCCATTTATAAAGTAACGTTAGATAAATCACACCCATTGGCCTTTGGTTTAGGCGAAAGCTATTACTCACTTAAAACAAATGAATTACGTTATGATTTTTTAGAAACAGGATGGAACGTAGGAGTAATAAAAGGAAAGGCTAAACCGCTTATGGGCTTTGCAGGATATAAAATCAACAAGAAGCTGGACAACACACTTTCATTTGGTGTGGAGGACAAAGGCAAAGGCCAAGTTATTTACTTTACAGACGACCCGCTGTTTCGCAGCTTCTGGGAAAATGGAAAGATGTTGTTTTCAAATGCCGTTTTTTTGGTGGGTCAATAATGCATGTCAAACTGAGCGTGTCGAAGTGTGATTTCGCCACGCTCAATCTTGCGTTCAGCTAAATAGATTATTAAACTCTAGCTCTATTCTACCAACAATCAGTGAAAAGTCTTCAATCTTCTCCACAAAGTCTAAATTATTAACGTCAATGACAAGCAGCTTTCCAAGGGTGTAGGTGCTGATCCACTTTTCATAATGCTCATTTAGATTTCGTAAGTATTCAAGTTTGATATTAAACTCAAATTCACGATTTCTTTTTTGAATTTGTTGCACCAACTTGGGTATGTCAGCTTTGAGATAAATTAGCAAATCGGGTGGCTTTACATAGTCAAGCATCGAATGAAAAATATCAAGATAGCATTGATAATCTTTTTCGCTCATGTGGCCACTAGATCGAAGGTTGGCGGCAAAAATGTGAGCATCTTCGTAAATGGTTCGGTCTTGAACAATTGTATTTTTCCCCAATCGTATTTTATTGGCTTGCGTAAATCTACTATTCAAAAAATAAATTTGAAGATGAAATGCCCACCGCGGCATATCGCAATAAAAATCTTTTAGATAAGGATTGTGATCAACCGATTCGTAAAGGGCACTCCATCTATAATGTTTGGCAAGTTTTTCTGCCAAGGTGGTTTTACCTGAGCCAATATTACCGGCAATGGCGATATGCTTTAAAGAAATGTTCACAGAAATTTTTCATCAAAGTTAATCAACTCTTCAAGGGTTTGAAACAACTTGAAGAGTTTAAAAAAACTCCGACATTAGCACAATGAAAAAATTGTTGTTTTCCATTTTAGTTTTAATTGTAACGCTGGCGGGTTGTAATAAGAAAGAAGAAGAAAGATGTGCCTTTGTGCCTAACACACATACAATTTCCATAGACGTTAAAATTGAATCCTTAGAAGATTCGCTTCCCTCTTTCACCACAAAAAAACAATTCGCTCGGTTCTTTGGCCACAATCCAATACTGCGCGATCAGTTTTTTAAGCGCGATCAATATCCCAATGATTCTGTTTTTATAAATGAAATGTACAACGTGTTTACCAACCCACATTTAGACACGCTGCTCATGGAAACGCATCGCGTGTTTGGCGATAGGTCTGAATTGAAGAAGCAATTCGCTGAGGCATTTGCCAATATCAAGTATTATTATCCTGCATTTAAAGCGCCAAAAATACAAACCATTATTAGTGGCTTCCAGACCGACTTGATAGTAGACGATCGGGTAATTGTGATAGGCCTGGATTATTACATAGGCAAAGGAGCCAAGTACAAACCCCAATTGTATGAATATTTGCTTAGGCGCTACACGAAAGAGTTTATTGTGCCATCAGTAATGCTGCTATATGGAATTGATGCAAAGACAAACAAAACCAATGTGGCCGATAAAACGGTATTGGCCGATATGATTGCCTATGGGAAAGCCTATTATTTTGCGAAGCGCATGTTGCCCTGTGTGCCCGATAGTATTTTGATGGGCTACAAAACCGAGGAGATGAAAGGCTCGCGCGATAACGAGGGAAAGATTTATATCCGCTTGGTAGAAAACGAAGTGCTCTATTCAACCAGTCATAAGATAAAAGAAAAGTATATTTCCGAACGGCCGAAAACCTTAGAAATTGGCGAAAAATGCCCAGGCCGCATTGGCACATGGATCGGCTGGCGGATTGTGGAAGCCTATTCCGAAAAATATCCTGATAAAATGCTTCCGCAGATTATGGAATTTTCTGACCCGTCAGCAATTTTCAAAGATTCTAAGTACAGGCCGAAGACCAATTAATTCAGAAAACAAAATCAAAACTATGAACACCCTTAGCAACAATCAACTTAAAGCATTTGAAAAAAACGGGTATTTGATAATCAAAAATTTGTTCTCCAAACAGGAGATAGTTAAATTATATGGTGTGGCTTTGCAGGACGATGCAATGAAAAAAAACGCGCTTGACTTGAACGATCAATCAGGCAAAAAAACAAAGCTGTCGCTATGGTTTACGCCCGGCAACGATGTATTTGGCTACATGACCCGCAGCAAAAGAATAGTGGAGGCCATTGCGCCCTTGCTCGATAGCGATTCGCCTGTATGTCATTTTCATTCTAAGTTGATGCAGAAAGAACCTCGCGTGGGCGGTGCATGGGAGTGGCATCAAGATTATGGCTATTGGTATAAAAACCAGTTTATGTTTCCCGATCAATTGATCAGCGTGATGGTTGCGTTGACAGAAGCTAACCAAGCCAACGGCTGCTTGCAAGTGATAGAAGGTTCGCATAAACTAGGTAGAGTAAATCATGGTTTTGCTGGCGAACAAGTAGGAGCAGATATGGTTTTTGTAAATCATGCACTCAAAACTATGAAGCTTATCTACGTTGATTTACAGCCTGGCGATGCGTTGATCTTTCACAGTAATTTGTTGCACCGCTCAGAGGCCAACCTTTCTGATAAGCCACGTTGGTCAATTATTTCCTGTTACAACTCGCAATCTAATCTTGCTTACAATGAAACCTCAACAGCTTATAAAATTCCAGTGAGCGTGGTTCCAGAGGAAGCAATACTTAACTGGGAGGCAGAGTCACTTTCGAATGCTGATTTTTTAAAAAAGGAAAATGATCCGGCATTAAAGGAAACAGGTTGGGAAAATGAGATAAAGTAAGAGACAATGCACTCGGTAGGTCAAAATCAACCCACGCATAATGATCAACCGAGAAACAACAAACTATTTTTCCAATTAATCAATGGTTAACGAGATAAAGAAACTCCAATTTAAATAAAAAATAGAAAGGATTTTTCCATAATTTTTAGACTAAACAAACGGCCTGTCAATAGCTGGGCTTGGCTCGGTAAACCATTTTGCACCCTGTTCAGTCATATATGCGCAATCTTCTAAGCGGATGCCAAACTCCCCATAGATAGAAATAGTAGGCTCTACACTAAAACACATGCCAGGTGCCAATGGCAGCTTATTTCCCAACACCATGTTGCCCCACTCGTGGCCTTCCATGCCAATGCCATGGCCTGTTCGGTGAGGAAGCCCTGGGGTTTTGTAGCCCGGCCCAAGGCCGGCATCAGTAATTACTTTTCGGGCAGCAATATCAACTTCCTCGCAAGGGTCGCCCAATTTTGCTGCCGCAAAACCAGCTGCTTGCGAGGCCTTTTCTATATCCCAAACTTCGCGCTGTCTTTTTGTAGGTTCACCAAAGACAATGGTTCTGGTAATATCAGAAGCATAACCGCCAACGCTGCAGCCACCATCCATTAACACCATATCTCCTTCCTTGAGTGCCTGTGGTTTTTTGCTCCCATGAGGAAATGCCGTAGACTCACCAAACGAAACTAACGCTCCACCTGAGGCTCCCAGGTTTGAATGAGCCTCAGAAATAAGAGAAGCAAATTCAACTTGGGTCATGCCTGCTTTCAAGAGCGGAACCACAGTTTTAAAAGCTGCAAGGGTTACATCATTTGCTTTTTGCATCAGCGCCAGCTCGGCTGCACTTTTATATAGCCTGCAATTCATCGTTACCACATCGGCACTTAAATATTCTAAAGTCGAAGCTTCTTTTCTTATGCCATCGAATAGAAAAAAACGAACGCGTTCTTCCATTCCAATTTTTCCAGTGCGTATACCAAAGTCAGCAAAGATTTGAGCTACCACTTTGTAAGGACTTTCATGTTCTTCCCAAACGCGCACATCACTTCCAATCTTTATCATTTCGCGAAGGCGTTCCTCTTCAAAATGAGGTACCACATATTTTACTTCTCCCTTGGCTGGGATAATGGCGGCCATCATGCGCTCGCTCGTGCCCCAGCGTATGCCAGTAAAGTAATCCATCGCGGTGCCGCCATCTAAAAAAATAGCGTCTAGTTTATTTTCAACCATTAACTTTTGTGCTTTCTCAATTCGCGTCAATCTTTCTTCTACAGTAATTGGAATAATATCTTTTGTTAGAGAGGTTAATGATGCTAACGAAGAAAACTCAAGCGGCTTTTTTTCAGGCTCGCATGATGAAAGCCCCGCAACACTTGCTACACCAAGGGTTGACTGAAGAATAAAATTTCTACGATTGATAGACATAGCTAACTAGGTTTGAAAGCAAGGTAGTAAACCAGAAAAACAAATCAGAATAAAGGTCTTCTTTTCACATAAAATGATTGATGAGACTTACCACTCAGGTAAAAAGTTGCATTCGATTTAGATAATCAAATTAGGCTTTCTATATTGACTCACCATTATTTTCATTTCTATGAAGCCAGAAATTTTTATCAAGCTTTCATTGATGATGTTGCTCCAGTATTTTATTTGGGGCGCCTGGTATGTTACTATGGGCACTTATATGTCCACGTTTCTTCATTCGAGTGGAGTGCAGATTGGTGCTGCGTATAGTGCGTTGGCAATAGCCACTATGATCTCTCCTTTTTTTGTTGGCATGGTGGCAGACCGATATTTCGCGGCACAACGCATCATGGCCGCGTTGCATGTGTTGGGAGGCACCCTTCTTTTCCTTGCAACGCAAATCACTGACAACACAGCGTTCTATTGGGCCATTGTTGTTTACTCGCTTTTATATATGCCTACAATAGCATTGAGCAATAGCATTGCCTTCAACCAAATGACAGATCCGGGAAAGCAATTTCCCTGGATAAGAGTTTTTGGAACATTGGGTTGGATAGCTTCTGGTATAATGATAGGTGTTCTTTCCATTGAAAAATCAGCCTCTACATTTTATATGGCCGCCATTGTTTCTGTTGCATTAGGGTTGATCAGTTTCATCTTACCAAATACACCACCCAAAGCAAATACTGATACGAGCGCCTCAAAGGTATTGGGCACAGAAAGCTTTTCTTTATTTAAAGAGCCATCATACTTGGTTTTTTTTATTGCGGCCATTCTGGTTTGCATACCGCTCTCCTTCTATTATGGTTTTGCCAACTTATTCCTCAACGAATTGGGTATGGAAAGTGCGGCCAGCAAAATGATTTTGGGGCAGGCTTCGGAAGCAATTTTTATTTTGGCGATACCTTTTTTGTTTAACAGCATTGGTGTAAAGAAAATGTTGTTGATAGGTATGATCGCCTGGATTCTTCGTTACCTCTTTTTCGCTTACGGAAATGTAGATGCAAATGTGTGGATGTTATATGCTGGCATTATACTTCATGGCATTTGTTATGATTTCTTTTTCGTTACCGGATATATGTACACCGAGAAGAAAGCGGGAGAGAAAATCAAAAATGCAGCACAAGGTTTATTTACGTTCGCAACGTATGGAGTGGGCATGTTTATAGGCACGTGGTTCTCTGGCTTTACAGCCGATTATTATACACTCGATGGGGTGCATGATTGGAAAGGAATTTGGTTTGTACCTTCAGGCATTGCCATTCTGGTTGTAGTATTATTTGTGTTGCTTTTTAAAGAGAAGGAAAATGTTAATGGTTAATTGTTATCAGGTCAACTACTCAATAATCATAAAACCATTAACAGATAACATATAAACTTTTAACTTTATGAACATCGCCATGTTAGGCTCCGGTTTTATCGGACGGTTTTATGCAGACTCACTTCAAGGCTATAGAAGCAAAGACAAAATTGTGAGCATCTATTCCCGCAAGGAAGAGAGTGCCAAGAAATTTGCGATTGATTATAAAGTTAACCATTACACAACTGTGATGGAAGAGGCCATCAATAGGCCAGAGGTGGAAGTGGTATGCATCTCTCTGCCAAACAATTTGCATGAACAAGCTGTGCTATTATGTTGCAAACATAAGAAGGCCGTGATCACCACCAAACCATTAGGCCGCAATGCTGAAGAAGCAAAACGAATGTTATTGGCTGTGGAGCAAGCTGGTATTTTCAATGGCTATCTTGAAGACTTGGTGTACACACCCAAATTTATCAAAGCCCATGAAAGCGTTAAGAATGGCGCGTTGGGAAGAATATTGTGGGCAAAGTCAAGAGAAACACATCCAGGCCCGCACAGCGATTGGTTTTGGGATATTGAGCAGGCTGGTGGCGGCTGTATTCTAGACCTTGGTTGCCATTGTGTGGAGATAACAAGGAGCTACATAGGTAAAGACATTAGACCCATCGAGGTAATGTGCTGGGCAGATACCCAAGTAAAACCTATTGATGCCGAAGATCACGCCATTGGGTTAGTGAAATATGAAAACGGAGCTATTGGCCAATTTGAAGTTAGCTGGACATTTCGCGGAGGACTTGACTTGCGTGATGAAGTAATGGGTACGGAAGGAACGATTTGGATTAATAGTTTTTTAAGAACGGGTTTCGAAATGTTTACTTCAGGCAAAGGGGGAGATTATGTTGCCGAAAAAGCGGAGAGCAATACAGGTTGGTTGTTCCCTGTTGGCGATGAGTTAAACGAACTGGGCTACAACCACATGTTTATGGATATGTTCAACTCCATGGAGAAAGGGGTTCAACCAAAAGAAACATTTTATGACGGTTATGTGGTAAACTCTGTGTTAGACGCTGCTTACAAATCGGCCAAAACAAAACAATGGGAACCGGTAAAGCTTGATATTTGGAGAGGTGGAGAAGGTGTAAATAGAGACAGTAGTTTAGTTGAATATGATGCAGATCATTATTTAGTGAAAGAAGAAATGACGCACTACGGCACTAAGAAATTGATCTTAAAGAATAAACAATCTGGGAAAATAATAGAGAAGGTAGTAGTCTAGGCATGGTATCCATGTTTTTAAGGCTTCGTTAGGTCCAAAAATTTCTTTTGTCCCCAACTATTAAAATCAAATAAGCCCAAAAGCTGAATTTCATAATGGTCGTTTTCGAGGTTTTTGATTTCGTTACAATAAAAGGTTATTGTCTCTTTTCTTTTCTTAACCTCATTATCTGCGATCCACTTTTTTAGCATCTCAATGGTAAGTTTTTCAAGTTGAAAAAGCCGATACGATTTTTTTAATTTAAGAGTTAATGAACGAATGGAGTAACTAAGTAGATCATCATTATTTAACTCCAAATGAATGAGCAGATAAAGTAAACGACTCAATGTATATACCTGATGGGGCAAATATACTTGAGGAATATTCTGAATCTTTTGATATGTTTTTAAAGCGGAGGAAAAATCACTAATCCAAAAAAAGACAATTAATTTTTGTAGCAAGTTAAGGGAGGCAATATTTAGGGGAATCCTTTTATCCTCAGTGGTTTCGTTCTTCAAAAGTATAGCGGCAGCGTTGAAGTTTTTTGCGTCTATCAGCAATGCGGTTTTATGAATAAAAACAGAATGATGCTTAAGGAGTTGGGCAGTCTCAGAGGACGTTGTTAGCCCTTCAAGTCGATGAATAAAATGACTCATGTCAGCGTATCTTTTTATAAATCGAAGAGTGGTCAGAACTCCATTTAACAAATAGATATAATGAAATGGATCATTGTCAGAATAAATTTTATTTTTCTCAAGTAACGCATCCAGTGCATAGAACTCCTTTAGGCTTTGTTCACTATCACCCGACATAAGAAAATAAAAAGATTGAAAATGAAGATGAAGTTTTTCGGATTGAAATGACCTGAATTGTCTTGCCTTTAACTGTACCTCTTCTAGCAAAAGATCATTTAGTTGCACCGATTCCTTTTTGCTTCTTACCACACCTTGGTGGAGATAACGAAAGTGAACAAGCTCAAATAAGCAACTTTGATTGTTAATATTTAACTCTTTTTGAATGATATCCGCAACGCTACCCTGTTTTTCTAAAAGCTGAGCCTCATCAACATCCGAAAACTGTAATGCTTGAAGAAACTGAAGTTCGAGCTTTGAAAGAATAGCGTAGATCAAAAATTTTTCATAGGTGAGTGCAAGTCTTTTACCTCTCTCTATTTCAACAAAGCACCGAGAAGTAATTCCCCTTTCAAAAAGAATTCGAACGTCAGCGATTAAACTCAACAATTTGTTTTCGATATTTCTTTCCGCTTCATAAAGGCGCAAAGCACGCATTAAAATCTTGTATAGATACTTACTTGCTGTTTCTATACCAGCTTTTGGGAAAGCCCTTATAAATTTTTTCTTAACATCAGAGATTGAAGGATCGGTATCTAGCAAATCAAAA
>JANXRR010000309.1 GCA_025356795.1 Bacteroidia bacterium | reverse complement strand
CTGGAGTATTAATGCAAGCACTCTTTAGAAATCCGATCGTAGAGCCAGGACTTATTGGTACATCAAGTGGTGCTGCCTTTGGCGCATCCTTGTACTTTGTGCTAGGCTCTGCTTTCAAAATTCATGCAGGTGAATGGACATTGCCGTTAGCGGCCTGTGCAGGTGGCTCTCTCTCTACCATCGTAGTCTTTTACCTATCTCAAAATAAAAATGGTGGCAAGAGTTCAGTTACCTCATTGTTACTCACAGGCATCGCTATAAATGCGCTATGCTTAAGCGGTGTTGGGCTCATGTCATCCTTAGCACGCGATCCGCAAGCACGATCCATTACCTTTTGGAATTTAGGAACGATGTCCGGCTCGAACTGGCAATCGGTAATAGTTATTGGAACGTCCACTCTGCTGTGTTTATTTTTTGCTTTAACACAAGCAAAAAAACTTAACGCGTTAATGATGGGGGAAGAAGAAGCACAACACCTTGGTGTAGACAACAAACGCCTTCAGTTTATTGTTTTGGCTATTAACATCTTATTAGTGGGCATTGCTACTTCTTTTGTTGGTGTTATCAGTTTTGTGGGCTTGGTGGTTCCACACCTTCTTCGGCTAGTCAAGGGATCAGATAACCGCTACTTATTAATTGGAAGCGCTTTGCTTGGCGGCATTTTATTAAGTCTTGCAGATTTGGTGGCAAGGCTGCTGATTGCTCCTGCAGAGTTGCCCATTGGCATTGTGACATCGGTAATTGGGGTGCCCGTTTTTATTTTCTTGTTGCGCAAAAATCATTATTACTTTTAAAATGATACAGCTAGAAAATATTTCAGTCAAGGTAAGAAACAAAGTTTTGTTGGATAGCATTTCATTGCGACTCGAAAGCGGCAAGATGAATTTAATCATTGGCCCCAATGGGGCAGGTAAATCGACACTTATAAAAATTTTAAGTAAACAAATTTATCCAAGTGCTGGTAATGTTTTTTTTGAGGATCAGGAACTGCGCAAGTTATCACTCGAACAACTTGCAACCTTTAGAGCTGTGCTTTCTCAAAATAGTGAGTTAGCATTTCCACTAAATGTAAACGAAGTTGTGATGATGGGGCGTTATCCTCATTTCAAGAATCAACCAACAAGACATGATATACAAGCGGTGGAGGAAGCAATGCGTTTTTTTGATGTTTGGTCCTTAGTCGATCGAAATTATTTGACATTGAGTGGGGGCGAGAAACAGCGCGTTCAATTTGCCCGTGTGCTGGCACAAATTTGGTTCCCCACATCCAGTGCTCGTTACCTTATGTTAGATGAGCCCCTTACCTTTCTGGATATTCATTATCAAATACAATTTATGCAACAGCTCAAAACGTTGCTTACTGATAAAAGCTTAATGGTGATAGGCGTGCTTCACGATCTTAATCTGGCAGCACGCTTTGCGGATACAATTTTGTTATTGACCAATGGAAAGGTTCTTGCGAATGGATCGCCTGAAGAAGTGTTAACAAAAGAGAATATGAAAACGGTATTTCAATTGGAACCCGAAATCATTAAGAGCGAAAAAACCGGTTCTTTATATTTAGCCTTCGGATAGTTAATCTTCAACCTCCTCAGCTTGCATTTGCTTGTCATATAATTCGCGATAAGCGCCACCTTTTTCGAGCAGACTTTCGTGTGTGCCTTCTTCTACCATTGCTCCATCATCAAGCACAATTATTTTGCTGGCCAACTTAGCAGAAGAAACGCGGTGAGAAATAATAATAGTCGTTCGCCCATCCATAATTTTCTTCATACTGTTGAGAATGGTGTTTTCTGTTTTTGTGTCTACCGCAGAAAGCGCATCATCTAACATTAAGATTTTTGGTTCGCGTACTATGGCGCGCGCTATTGAAACCCGCTGCTTCTGTCCACCAGATAAAGTTATGCCCCGCTCGCCCACACGTGTGTTGAAGCCCAACGGAAAGGACATAATGTTTTCATAGACATCTGCATCTTTTGCCGCTTGCTTAATCTTTTCTTCATCGGTTGTTGCTAAACCAAAAGCTATATTATTGTAGATCGTGTCACTAAAAAGAAAAACATCTTGCGGCACAGTGCCAATCTGGCTTCGTAAACACACCAATCCATACTCCTGAATAAGTATATCATCAATTAAAATTTCCCCTTGGGTAACATCATACAATCTGCCTATCAAAGTAGCAATTGTACTTTTTCCAGACCCAGTAGTTCCAATAATTGCGAGCGATTCGCCTGGCTGGATGGTAAACGAAATATTTTTTAAAGCTTTTACCCCCGTATCAGGATAATCAAATGAAACATTCTTGAATTCTATCTTACCAGAAAGTTCTCGTTCAATTTCCTTGGTGGAAACAATATCAGTTTTAGTTTTCAGGAATTCATTAATACGCTTTTGCGAAGCCTCCGCACGTTGCACCTGACTGCTGGTCCAGCCTAATAAAGTGACAGGCCAAGTAAGAATATTCACATAGATAATAAACTCAGCAATATTGCCAAACGTTAAATTTCCATTGATTACCTCCACACTTCCCGCGTAAACGGTTAACACACTGCTCAGCCCTACAAGACCCGTTACTAATGGAAAGAATAGGGCTTGCACTTGAGTGAGTTTTAATGATTGCCGTTTATAGGTATCACTTTCCTTTGTAAAGTTAATAACCGATTCTTGTTCGCGAGTAAAAGATTTTAATACTCTAATTCCTGAAAAGGCTTCTTGCACAAAAGTGCTTAAGCGTGATTGACTTCTCTGAATTTCTTCTGAACGTTTCTCGATAATTGTATTAACAAAGAAAATGCTGATAGAAAGAAACGGCAGGGGCATTAAAGCAAATAATGTAAGCTTCACGCTAATACTTAACATGATGGGGATCAACATCAAAAAAAGCGTAATCAACGTAAGGCCATACATAATAGATGGCCCCACGTACATGCGCACCCGGCCAACATCCTCCGAAATACGATTCATTAAGTCGCCTGTATTATTGCGTCTATAAAAACTGAGCGGAAGCGTTTGGTAATGATCAAATATTTCGTTCTTGAGATCGAATTCAACCAACCGACTCATTACAATTAAGGTCTGCCTCACGTAATAGAGAAATAAGCCGCGCAGTAAAGCAACTACCAAAATGAGCACAGCATACAGCAAAATGCCTTTCGAGAATACGTCAAAAAAATCGGACTGCGCATTTGATTTCTGAAATGACTTATAAACACGAATGTTATCAATAACCAAATCGATGGAATAACGCACCAACGCTCCAGGAATAATCTGAAATAAGTTGGAGATGACCACGAATACTAAGCCAAAAATTAATTGCCATTTGTATTTGAGAAGATATTTGTTGAGGTGGCGAAGTTCTTTCACGAAAAGTAAGTTGGCATTAAAAACGAGGAGGGATTCTTTTGGTTCATTTTTGATGGAAATGTATGGGCTAGATAACCTCCAACCCTTCGGCCCCAAAGATACCTGAATAAGTAAAGCTATTAACCAAAAATTAAGAATCTATTGCGCTTCTCTTTTAAAATCATTGCAGTAACTTTGCATTCACCTAACGTTCTTTTACTATGCTTAATAGACGCACCCTCCGTATCAAGATCATGCAAAGCCTTTTCTCTTTTGAGCAATGCAAAGAAGCTAACTATCAGCTTGCCCTCGATCAACTTGAAGATTTTTTTCAGCCCGACCTCAACTCCATGGAGGTTCAAGACAAAGAACTTTTCAAAAAACAAAGGAAACTCTCTAAAAACACCATTGAAAAATATTTTCATTCTGGAGCAACACCTAAAACCGAAGATAATGCGGTAAACAAAGCAGTTGCCGATGCTATTTCAGTTTATAACAATAGGGTAGCAAAAGATTTTTCTTTCTTTAAAAATAATATGATTTCGGAGGTAGAGAAACTCAATGATCATTATAGGTCTATATTAAATTTGTTCATACAATTTGCCGATTTAGCTCTGGAGGATAAAAAAGTCAATTATTCAACCTTCACTCTATTGCCGTGGATAGTTGCCTTTCGTGAAAATGCCGAACTTTTTGGCAAGAATTCTAAAAGTACTGTAACTTGGGTTGGTCATTCAGCTCAACTAAAAGATTGGTTTGTCTCCATCATTAAACCAGATGAAGAATTTCAAAAATTCCTAAAAATAGAATCTCCCAATTTTGAGGATCAAAGGAATATTATAAAGCATATTTTTCGAAAATTGATAATTGGTAAAACAGCAATCAATGACTTTTTTGAGCAAGAAGATATCCGCTGGGCTGAAGACAAAGAAATAATTAAGAGCCTAGTCGACAAAACTTTGAAGTCGCTTACAGAAGAGAACAAAATCATTCAGCTTGAAAAAATTTCGCTGGATTGGCTCGATGACAAAGATTTTATGGAAAATCTTTTTGAGAAAACAATCGCCCTAGATACAGCTCACAAAGAATTGATTGCCAACAATACCAAAAACTGGGAGGTTGATCGCTTACCTTTAACTGACCGTATCACCCTTGAAATGGCAATTGCGGAGCTAATCAACTATCATAACATTCCCGTAAAGGTTAGCATTAACGAATACATAGAGCTTTCCAAACATTACAGTACCCCAAAAAGCAGTCAGTTTATCAACGGCATTTTGGATGTAATTGCCAAAGAACTCATAACCTTGGGGGCTGTGAAAAAGAGCGGAAGAGGATTGATTGATAATAAATAATATAGCAAAAGGCTTATACTACCAAGCCCCAGCCGCTTACTTTCTACTTGCACCTTTTAGTGTATAAATATTATCTTTGAAGCTTAACTAAGAACTTATGAGTAAAAAAAGAGGAAACTCCTTAACCGCATTCTTGGCAGGTGCTGCGGCAGGTGCCATTTTAGGTATTTTATATGCGCC
>JANXRR010000275.1 GCA_025356795.1 Bacteroidia bacterium | reverse complement strand
GTATGGCTTGAAGTTGATAGGGAACAAAGGCAGCAAAATCTATTTTTTCGCCAAGCGGAATGTTTTTTAACGGATCAGCAGATGGTTCAATAGCGACAATGTTCATTGAGTTTTCTAAACTTCGTATTATCATCATTTGCCCGGCAATATAGTGGGGATCTAAACAAACCAACGAAGTTTGGTTGGACTTGAGTTGTAGTGTTTCAATAGTTAAGCGGGCACTTGTTTTGAGTTGTTCTCTAGTAAAGCTAATTGACTTTGGTGTGCCTGTGGAGCCGGAGGTAGTAAGAGAAAAGACTTTTTGATTTTCTTTCCATTGTATGATCAAAGAAATTACCGAATGTTCAAAAGAAGATAATTCTTTCAACAATGACGAAGCATCTAGCGTTTCGATTTCAAATTGTTTTGATAGAAATTTTAAATAGCCCATTTTGTTAACAAACTTTAGTTTTTGCTTAGCTCAACATTGTTTTTATGAATGTAAATAAACCAGAAATGTGACAAAATCCTGTAGCAATAATTTCAAGAATAGTAATAACTTCCCAAAAAATGCTTGATCTGCAACGGAATGAATTGGCTAAAAATCCGCTATCCTTACTTAATAAAAGCAACTCTATTTCTTTTAAGCTTGCTTTTTACCCTGCTATCAAAAGCACAACAGCCTTACATTCCTTTTCAACATTTTTCAAGTGTTAATGGGCTTTCACAAAATCAAGTGCTATCCATTTTTCAAGATCGCAAGGGTTTTATTTGGCTTGGCACTTTGGAAGGACTCAACCGTTTTGATGGATATGATTTTAAAGTATATAACCACCGTGCCGATGACTCTTCTTCATTAAGTCATGATTTCGCAACCGTTACCCTCGAAGACCGAGAAGGAGTTTTGTGGGTCGGCACCGGAGATGGGCTGAGCTGGTACGATCGCACAACCGATTCCTTCCATTCCTTTAAGCACAATTCTAAGGAAAGCAGTATAAGTGCGGGTTTGATCAACCAAGTTGTGGAAGATAAACGCGGGAATTTTTGGATTGCTTTTGCCACCGGCTACGTAGATTATTTTGATCCTAAAAAAGGAAAATTTGATCATTTCCTGATGAATAAAAATTTTGCGGATGTAACCTCTTTACAGGAAGACCGTGACGGAAATCTGTGGATAGGAACACAAGCAGGCATTACTGTTATGGATAGTTTGCATCACATTATCAAACATTTCGAACATGAACCAAGTAACCCCACTAGCCTGAGCAACAATTATGTCAATGACATTTACCAAAGCAAGGAAGGCACACTCTGGATAGCTACAGATGAAGGGGTGAATAAATATGATCCCATCCATCATAATTTTATTCGCTTTACGCACAATGAGGCTGCCAATTCACTTAACTTCAATGTCATAAAATGCATCGCGGAAGATAAGCAAGGCAGGCTGTGGATTGGTACCGAAAACAAAGGGCTTGACATTTGGGATCAGAAGAAAAATCAATTCTATCATTACCTACAGAATGAGTCCGACAAGCTAGCAATCAGTGACAATTCAATATATTCTATTTTTAAGGACAAGCATGATAATATGTGGGTAGGAACTAACAGTCACGGGGTTAATTTCTATGATGCCTCTAGAAAGCCATTTGTTATCTATCAGCATATCGCGGGGCAGTCTACAAGTTTAAGTCACAATAAAGTAAATGCTGTGGCCGAGCAACCCAACAAAGGATTTTGGGTGGCAACTGATGGTGGCGGTCTTAATTTCTTTGATGAGAATAGAGGTGTGTTTACGGCCTTTCGCCACGATGCTAAAAACACCCAAAGTTTACCCAGCGATTTTGTAGTGGATGTTTTATGGGATCCAAAAGACGAGTGTGTATGGGTGGCCACGTGGGGAGGCGGGCTTGCCAAGTTTGATCCTAAATCTGGAAAATTTAGGAACTATCAGCATAAAGAGCATGATGCAACTAGCATTGCTTCCAATAATTTATGGAGATTATATGAAGATAAGCAAGGCTTTCTTTATGCTGGTACGGTGGGCAACGGGCTCAGTATTTTTAATAAGGCAACGTCAACATTTACAAGTTATGGACCAAAAGATGGGCTTGCAGATGAGAACGTGGTGTCCATATATCGTGATTCCAACGGCTTTCTTTGGCTCGGCAGCTGGGGAAACGGATTAAGCAGGATTGATCTTTCATCCAAAAATTTCGTGTCACTACCAGCGGGCATTACTATTAAAAGCAATGAATCAATAACGGGTGATTCCCTTGGCAGGATATGGATTTCTGGCAACCCGGGAATTCAATGCTACAATCCCAAAGACAACACCGTTTCTTCATTGACTGATAAGGATGGTTTGCCCAAAAGTAATGTTAATGGCATAATAGATGATACACAAGGAAATTTTTGGCTTACTACCAATAAGGGTATTGTTAAGTTCAATCTTGCCAAGAAAGAATCCACTGTATTTTCAGAGGGAAAATATTCAGGCCGCCTGCTTCGTGCATCCAATGGAAAAATGTATTTCGGTAGCGTTGATGGACTTATCGTTTTTCATCCCGATAGCATCAAGAGGAATCTCATTAAACCGCCCGTTATAATTACTGAATTGAGAATTTTTAATAAGCCCGTTATTATAGGTGCAAGCAACCATATTCTAAAAAAGAGTATTTCTGAGACAAAAGAAATCTGGTTGCCTTATGAATACAATTTTATAACGATGAGTTTTGTTGCATTGAGTTACACTTCACCGGGATTTAACCAATACTCTTACAAGCTCGAAAACTTTGATAACGATTGGATACAAGCAGAACATCAACGTTCGGCAACTTATACGAGTCTTGATCCTGGTGACTATGAGTTTAAAGTAAGAGCAAGCAACAATGATGGCGTGTGGAATGAACAAGGCGTTTCGCTACGTATTCACGTGTTGCCCCCTTGGTGGCAAACCTATTGGTTTAGGGCTTTAATATTAGCTTTTGCAGGATTTTTTATATTCGGATTTTATCGCTTTCGGGTAAGATCAATTGAGAATCAAAATGTACGATTAATTGCGTTGGTTACACAACGTACAAAAGAGCTTAAAGAAAGACAAGAAGAAATTGAAACTCAGAATGAGGAGTTAAAACAAAGCCAAGAAGAAATATCTTCCCAACGTGATATTTTATTGACACAAAATCTAAAGTTGGAAGAGGCACGCACTATCATTGAACAACAAAATGAGGTGACTAAACTGCACAATGAAAATTTGGAGATGGAGGTTCAATCACGCACAAAAGAGTTACTTGAATATAACCATCAGCTAGAACAATTTGCCTTTATTTCAGCACACAATCTACGCTCTCCTGTAGCCAGAATATTGGGCCTTGGAAATGTACTTGATCTTACCATGAAAGATCCTGTTGAGAACAGATTAATTTATCAAAAGATGGTGGCCACTGCACATGAGTTGGATAGAGTAGTGCGTGACTTAAATACAATTTTGGAGATCAGACGAAATAACACATCACATATTTGTGAAATAGACTTTAATGATGTTTTAGCGAAAGTAAAACTGAATAGTGAAAAAGATATTGAAGATACTGATGGTAGCATTCAAGCCGATTTCTCAAAGGCACCAACGGTCATGGGTGTTAAACCATATGTTGAAAGCGTGATGCAAAACCTAGTAAGCAACGCCCTTAAGTATAAGCATCCACATCGCCATCCTATTATACAACTAACTTCTGAACAGATAGAAGGATTTATCTGCCTGACCGTTACCGATAATGGTTTGGGCATTGACACAGCATTGTTTAAAGACAAAATTTTCACCCTCTATCAGCGTTTTCATAATCATGTGGAAGGAAAGGGCTTGGGGTTGTATTTGATCAAAACCCAAATCCATGCAATGGGTGGAAAAATAGAACTAACAAGCCAAGTGAACGTAGGAACATCTTTTAAAGTTTATTTTAAAAGTCCGGATTCTTGATGGTTTATATAAGGTGACAAAGCATAAATTTATTTGCCTATTTCCTCCCATTCAAAATTTTGATTGGGCGCCATTTGTTTTATGGAGAGAAGACTGTTTTTTAAATCTGCCTGATTTAACTCCAGATAAGAACAAAACTTTTCTAAGAAAGACATCTCTTCTTTGTCAATTACCTTATCTGCCCAAATAGTAACAATAGCCATTTCTAAAAAATATTTTTTCACCACCCAGCTATAATCTGGATGTAAATCCAATTCTCTGATGGCAATGCCTTTTTCAAAAATTGTACGAGCCAATCCAATTTTATTAGAAGGTAAACTTGAACTGTTAAGAAAATAATCTAGAAATTCTTTTTCTTCCTTTTCAATGGATTTATTTGAATGTGCTGCCGAGGCTATAATTTTAACGACTGAAAAACGTAGCTCCTCCAATAATGTTTTAAATAACCCAGAGGATACTTCATCTCCTTGTGTATTAATCCATCGGCTGAACGTATAAATATCGAGGAAGAGAAGCCCGTTATGAAAAAATTGCTCTATAAATTTATGTTTTGTATCCACCACAATCTTCACCCTCTTTTCCAGAATTAGTTCAGCCAGTTCATAAGAGTCCTTCTTTTGCCCAAAAAAATTTCTCTTTGATATATTTAGTTCTGGATAAATGGAACTATAAAACTTACTGATGTTAGCAACAGCTTTAGAAATTATCTGATCAACAATAAACTGATCTTTTATTTTTTGATTGTCAAAAAGTAAGAGCGAACTGCTGATTAAGCAATCTGCAAATAGAACTTTAGTTTTCTCTTGACTCCCCCAATCTTCAGAGCCAGGATAAATCATTTGCCCGAAAAGTTGCCCATTAATTAAACCAACTGGTTGGATGGCCTGATATATTGACAATAGAGGATTAGATGCTCTTTGGTTCTCATGAACCAGTTCACTCAAGTTAGCCTTGCGAAATGCAACCGTGTCAGTTAACCATCCCTTACTTTTAGCATTTATATTCATCAATAAAATATTTGAATACAAATATGCACTAGTGTTTAAGTTAAAAATTGTAAATAATTCCTTAAAACTTACATTTTTCCCACATGCGCTTGAGTTGGAGAAAATTTATCAATTTATAATTTGACTTTGTTTGTATGGCCTAAGTCAAAGTTGCGCCAATGCTGGGTAATGATTCAATTTTTTAATTGCTTTAATCGAATTGAAATTATAGACTTACTAAGCCTGGAGCTGGCTGCGGAATGTGCGTCTGATAACATAAAAGGAGCGAGGCAAGGCTCATGAAATACTTTTGATCATTTCAGCCTTATGGAATCTTTAAGACTGATCATTCACACAAAATTGATTCATGAAATAGAAAAATAATTGAAATTGGAAGGTCAATATGATTCTAATGATTATCGACTACCATACCGCTATAATCCGGGAAAATCCTCCTGTTGCTTTACCAACTTTTGGTGCGCCTACAATTATGGTAGCACCAATAGCAGGCAGCACAGCTAAGTTGGCAACGCATTCGACACCCCACTTACCAGCACTAAAAAGAATTTTATGGCCAGTGTAGTTTTCATCAAGTCCACGATCGAATGATAAGACATCCACACCAAGGCCGGCTATATTTCTTTTATCTATTAAAAAATGGATGGCATCTTTCGAAAACCCTGGATAATGTTTTACGAGGTTTGTGTCCAGTCCAACAAATGAACTGTCTTGTAATCGTTTCTCCCAACCTGAATACATCATTACACAAGCATGGCTAGGTATTTGTCCATGGCGTTTTTCAAAGGTTTGAATATCTTCAATGGTTAACTCGGTGTCGTAATCAAGGGAGGCTTTTTTTTCAATGTCAATTACAACTACAGGCACTATTAAATCTTTTAATTCAAGTTCATCTACAGACATTCCGTCTTCAATAAAATGATTCGGGGCATCTATGTGCGTACCAAGGTGTTCGTGTATTTTCCAAGAATTAGCTTCCACACCATTATTAAGTATTGTTGCCATTGGAATTAACTCAAACGGATATGTTAACTTCTTTACAGGAATGAAAGGAAAATTGGGTGTAAGTGTATGGGTTAAATCAACAATATGATCTGTATGAATGATGTGCAGACTAATATCCTTTTTTTCACTGCTACATTGAAGTAAAATTCCCATTGAAAGGAGGGAAATAATCAAGTGTTTAATTTGCATCTTTAGTTTTTTGAAATGGTTTGCCTGGCACGCCCCATCCCCAGCTGGGCATGGGTTCATTAGCATTCATTGTAAGTTCTATTTCATTAGAATTAAGCACCGCTATACGTGTGCCCCATTCAATGTAAGCAACAAAAGCTGAACGGAATTCCGGATCATCAGGCAACTTTATTTCATCAGCTGATTCCATCAGAAGTTGAACCCATTGCTTTCGATGTCGTTCCGTTAAATGCTTGGCCAAGTGCTTTTGAATCATCGTAAAGTGCGATCCTTCCGATGCACTGTAAACGTTGGGGCCTCCAAATACTTCTGCAATAAAGTGCGCCACGTGCTGTTGGTGTGTGGGCGACATGTGTTTGAAGATGGGCTCTAACAATTCATCCTTCAAAACCTTTTTGTAAAAAGTCTCTGTCAATTTTTCAAATGGTTCCACCCCTCCAGCCCAATCAAATAGAGTAGGAACTTCAGCTTGTTTGATTATTATTTTCTCCATGCGATAGAAGTTTCTTCATAGTGTTTCATTTCATCTATATTGTTATAAAATGGCTTTACCAGATTAAAGAATGACATAAATTCGGCACTCTTTCTAAATTTGGTGAGATGGTCATCTACAGAAGTCCAATGAATTCTTACAATATAGTGTTGGGGTTCATCTGAGCCTTGAACAACTTCATAGCTCAAGCAATAAGGAGAGTTTTGTAGAAAGACTCCCGCCTTTGAATATGCCTCTTCGAAACTGGCTTGCTGATCGCTGGGAATAGAATAACGAATAATTTCAACAGCGTAATTTTTGTTTTTTTGCATGGAATTTATTTTTTGTGAAATAGGTTGAGTGTTTGAAAAGTTTAGAATACCGAATAAGAATAAGATGACCACTTTCATATTGCTTTAGTTTTTACAAAAGTGAGTCAAGGCAATGGAAGAGTCAATAACTTACCAAAAAGTAAGCCTGAAATAATATGATAGAATTGCATGAGAAGACCTATGTGTGTCCAGTGGATGTGACGTTAAGTATGATAGGAGGGAAGTGGAAGATTTTGATATTGTCGCACTTGCATCAATTTGGACGAAGAGGATTTAGTGAAATCAGGGATAATTTACCCAAGGTTTCCGAGAAAATGTTGATGCAACAACTCAACGAACTCAGGCGAAATGATCTCATCGATAAAAAAATAGTGTTGCTAAAACCTTATCGCGTAGAATATTTTCTTACTGAATCCGGTAAGTCATTAAAGCCATTATATAGCTTTATGAGCACCTGGGGGATTGATTACTTAAAACAACACAATATCGACTACTTGAAAGATCAGCAATTGTATAAATAAAATCTTACCTTTTCATTTGTATATTGGCAGTATCAATCAATAATATCACTATGAAAAAGGTGCACATCAAATCGACATTTCTTCTCGCTCTATTCTTATTGACTTGTTCGCTTTCATTCGCACAACAGTTCAAAGCTCTCTTGTTTACTAAGACAGATGGGTTTCATCATGAATCAATACATGAAGGAGTTACCGCGATACGTTTTCTAGCCAACCGGAATAATTTCACGGTCGATTGGCACGAAAATGCCTCTATCTTCAATGACAAAGCATTAGAAGGTTATGCCGTTGTTATCTTCCTAAACACTACGGGAAATATTTTGACGGATGAACAACAAGCTGCCTTTGAGAAATTCATTAAGGCAGGAAAAGGGTATGTAGGCATTCACAGTGCTTCGGATACGGAATATGATTGGGCATGGTACACAAAATTGGTGGGCATGATGTTTAAGATTCATCCTCAACAACAAACGGCTTACTTAAAATTGGAAGACGGCAACTTTCCGGGGTTGGAACGCTTCCCTAAAAAACTTTTATGGACGGACGAGTGGTATGAGTTTAGCGACCGCAAAGCGGATGATCTGCATATCTTAGTTTCCATAGATGAAAAGACTTATAATCCTTATGCTAAATGGGGCGAGAAAGAAGGCAAGGGCATGGGCTTTCATCCCATTTCATGGTACCACAATTATGATGGCGGACGCTCTTTCTATACGGCACTTGGCCATATACCGTTAACTTATTCTGATCAAACATTTCTTGATCACATATACGGTGGTATCTATTGGGCAGCAACTGGGAAAGGGCTTTAATAATAGCTTCTTAAAAGTACTGATATCAAAGATAAATATCTTTGCGATGTCCAACATTGCGAACGTCTACAATTCTAATCATGTCATCGATACTGTAGATAACTCGATAGTCACCAATTCTTATCCTCCAATTCTCTTGCTCTCCTTTGAGCTTTTTGCATCCTGTTGGCCTTGGGTTCTCTTCTAATTTAATAATTGCTGGTATTATCCTGTTGACAACTTGGCTAGGTAAATCAGCTAACTCTTTTGATGCCGATTTACTTACAACAACCTTATACATCTTCAGTCAGCTTTCCTTTTGCTTTCAAGTCACGGATAACTTCTTCGAGTGGAATTTTTTCTTCGTCCTTACGTAGCTCAGATATAATACCGTCATAGAAATCTTCCCAGAGATCCCCATACTTTTTTAAATCAATTTGGACGGCTATCTTTTCGTTCCTGTCATCCAATAAGTAGTTAATACCTTCCATAAGATGTCATTATTTTGATTGTACTAAATTAGCTATTTAATGCTTCATCAGGAAATTAAGGAAACTTAGGATACTTGCTAAAGTCAGGATCACGCTTCTCTATAAAAGCATTCTTGCCCTCCTTTGCTTCATCACTCAAATAATAAAGTAAGGTGG
>JANXRR010000260.1 GCA_025356795.1 Bacteroidia bacterium | reverse complement strand
CCATGCTCGTAATCAAACGTGACGGACACAGAGAGTCTGTTAAGTTCGACAAGATCACCGCCAGAGTTGAAAAACTTTGCTACGGGTTAGATTCCAATTTCGTGAACCCCGTAGAGGTTGCCATGAAAGTAATCAATGGTCTTTACGATGGCGTATCAACCATCGAGCTTGACAACTTAGCCGCTGAAATAGCCGCAACACTCACCACCAAACATCCTGACTTTGCGAAACTAGCCGCTCGTATAGCTGTTTCTAATCTTCATAAAGTTACCAGTAAGTCTTTCAGCAACACCATGAAAAGACTCTACACTTACGTAGATGCGAAAACTGGAGAAAATGCCCCCTTAGTATCCAAGGAAACTTGGAAGGTTGTAAAAGAAAATGCAGCCGAATTGGATGAAGCCATCATCTATGATCGTGATTTCTCCTACGATTACTTTGGTTTCAAAACATTGGAGCGATCTTATTTGATGAAAATAGATGGCAAAGTGGTGGAACGTCCACAACATTTGCTTATGAGAGTTGCTGTTGGAATTCATGGTGGAGACATTAAAGCCGCTATTGAAACCTACAACCTATTGTCTGAAAAGTGGTTTACTCACGCCACCCCTACTTTATTCAATGCCGGTACCCCTAAGCCACAGCTATCTTCTTGCTTTCTGTTAACAATGAAAGACGATAGCATTGATGGTATTTATGACACTCTAAAAAATTGCGCTAAAATTTCTCAATCCGCAGGAGGTATTGGCCTCAGCATTCATAACGTGCGTGCCAAAGGTTCATATATAAAAGGAACTGGCGGAACATCGAACGGTATTGTGCCTATGCTACGAAACTTTGATATGACTGCCCGTTATGTTGATCAAGGAGGCGGAAAACGAAAAGGAAGCTTTGCCATTTATCTTGAACCGTGGCATGCCGATATTTTTGAATTCTTAGATCTTAAGAAAAATCATGGTAAAGAAGAAATGCGTGCACGCGATTTATTCTATGCTATTTGGATTTCGGATCTGTTCATGAAACGTGTAGAAAACAACGAAATGTGGTCTCTTTTCTGCCCCCATGAAGCACCAGGCTTGGCCGATTGTTATGGCGATGATTTCGAACGCTTGTACGAAAAATATGAAAATGAAGGTAAATACAGAAAACAAGTAAAGGCGCAAGACATTTGGTTCGAGATATTAGAAGCTCAAATTGAAACAGGCACGCCTTATATCTTGTATAAAGACGCAGCCAATAAAAAATCAAATCAGAAGAATTTAGGCACTATCAAATCAAGTAATCTCTGCACAGAGATTATGGAATTTACCTCGCCCGATGAAGTTGCTGTATGTAACTTAGCTTCTTTGGCGTTGCCAAAATTTGTTACAGAAGACGGAAAATTTGATCATCAAAAATTATACGAGATCACCAAAGTTGCTACTCGTAATCTTAACAAAGTAATTGATGTAAATTATTATCCCATTCCAGAAGCACGTTATTCTAACCTGCGCCATCGCCCTATTGGTATTGGTGTGCAAGGATTAGCCGATGCGTTTATCTTATTAAGAATGCCTTTTGAATCTCCGGAAGCAAGAGGTCTTAATGTGGATATATTCGAAACAATCTATTTTGCTGCCATGGAATCTTCTATGGAGCTATCGAAAGAACATGGGCCGTATGAAACATTCAAAGGTTCGCCTGTTTCCAAAGGCATCTTCCAATTCGATATGTGGGGGGTAACACCTTCTTCCGGCCGTTGGGATTGGGAGAAATTAAAAAGAGAAGTGAAACAGCATGGGGTGAGAAACTCTTTGCTCCTTGCTCCCATGCCTACCGCTTCAACATCCCAAATATTAGGGAACAATGAATGCTTCGAACCGTACACATCCAACATTTACACACGCAGAACATTATCTGGTGAATTCATTATTGCCAATAAGCATTTAATGAAAGATTTAATTGCGCTTGGATTATGGAATGATAATATGAGGCAAAAATTGATTTCTACTAATGGATCTGTTCAAGCCATTCCTGAAATCCCCCAACATCTAAAAGATATTTATAAAACCGTTTGGGAAATTTCTCAAAAGGCAATCATTGATATGTCTGCTGATCGTGGAGCGTTCATCTGCCAATCACAAAGTCTGAATATTCACATTACCAATCCCAACTTTGGAAAGCTTACCTCCATGCATTTTTATGCTTGGAAGAAAGGCTTGAAAACCGGTATGTATTACTTAAGATCAACTGCTGCTGCTGATGCAATTAAGTTTACACTTGATAAAAACGCCATGCAACAACCAACTCTTACTGATGTTGAAGTGCCTGAAATAAAAATTCAGGAATCTGTTATTGCAGAAGCTCAACAAACCATAACATATGATCAAAAGCCTATATCTGATTACGAACGAAAGCTTGCTGATCTGGCTTGCTCTCTTGATAATCCAGATGCTTGTGAGGCTTGTGGTAGTTGATGATTAAAGTCTAAAGAGTATAAATAGCTTTTTGAGTGCTATTTATATTCTTTTCTTTACTACCTGACCGGGCTTTCTCTTTTTGCCCTTGTCTTCCTGCTTTTTTCCACTTTTTCCACGTGGTCCGCTTTGAACCGGCTCTATACCCGTATCTCTGCCAAACACAAAATTGAGACCAGCTCTAAAGCTAAAGTATTTTGTGTTATTGATATAGCTGTTCAAATTTTTAGAGGTAATTAGAGATACTGGTGCGTTTAACAAATTATCTCCCACCATATAAAACTGAAAGGGAGCAAAATTTAACGATATACCAGCACCTAAATTATTAGCAGAACGCTCAGCTACAGAATAACTAACAGACATACTTGCAGCCTTGCCAAAATGTTTGTTAACTGAACCAGTCCAGCCGGCAGAAACTCGATCGCGAAATGTTTCAGAATACAACACTGCCGCAAAACTCAAATTCTTAATTAACTCATAATTTCCGCTCAAATAGATTTTAGAAGGGAGGACCGTTGAATACGATCCGGAAGGTGTCTCCTTAAACTTAAATCTGTTTTGTAGAGTATCACCAATTCCCGGAAACAAGTCCGTATTGCCCTTCACGAGCTTTTGAACATCGATTCCATCTAATGTATAGGTGGCTTTTGATTTATCTAATGAATATTGGTAAACATTATTTGTCCATGTTATCTGCCCAATATCAATAATGCTGGCAGCAACCGAAAGCTTTGGTGTTACCTTATATGTTGCACCTATGTCAAAAGCAGTCCCATTATTTTTTAAGTAGTTATTTATGGAGTTTCCAAAATCAAACCCACTTTGAGTTGCTGCATAAATACCCGATGTTTTCACATTACTATCCACGGAGGCAGTTATTTGATAATTATCAGCCACTGTAATAGAAACGTTAGAGGATACTGTAGTTACATTGGCTAATCCTTTAAGGTATTTAAATCTACCTCCAACAGTTAATTTATTATTTATCTTGTATGAAGCGCCCAGAGCAGATTCGATATAAGCCAAACCTTCACCTTGCAATGAAAAGTTGATTGTTTTACCAACATACTGAGAATTTCCATCTATAAGTAAAGAAGTAAATTCTTTTGGAAGCATTACACGCGTGTATCCCTTACCTGTTGCACTTATGGTTAAGTATAATTTTTTTATTTTCACACCGAGCCTAAACAAATCAACTTGAGCAGTAGGTGTAATATAGTTTTTGTCTGTCAAAGCAATGCCCAGCTTAGCTATATCTGCTTTAGTCTCTCCATTCTCCTTCTTTATCATATCACTATAGGAGAATCCATTGTTGGCATAACCAAAGGCCATGGAAGAGATACCAGGCAGACCCAGCGTAAATTTATATTTTGGTATAAATGCCGGATTGTTAATGACTACTTGAGGCAAACTATTCATGCTGTAAAGCGTGCCTTCCATTTGTGCGTATGCCTGTAGCATAGCAAAAGAAAAAATTGAGAATAAGCCTAATCTAATCAGCACCTTCATATTTTTATATTGAAGTTAAGTTTAGCCGAAAGACCTGCATCTATTGTCATTTTATATTGGGATTTAAACTTTACATCTACCGAATTACCAGAAGCATCTTTTGATGTACTCATAACAGCTTTTAATATAATATACTTGGCTGTAAAAATTTTGCTGAGCTTATCTTTTGCAATTGTAAGCGTTTGATCAGAAACAACAGCCGTTTGAAGATCGCCAGCGGCTGTGACAGAGCTTCCTTTTATAAACGATGTTTGTGTTGATGAAAGTAAAGAATCAAGAAAAACATATTTACTATCCGCTAAATAAAACTGAACACTACCATCGAGGGGTATTTCGTTAGTGATTTTTATCTTTAGCGAAGCTTCTTCTATTTGTGATTGGTTAACATCACTTAAATTAATGGTTGTTGTATCCCCAAAAGTTATTCCTGATACTTTACCATATAAAGGAATATTTACATTTAGTTTAACTCTTAACTTACTGGTGTCCGCCAAAAAATTATTACCCGTTGTTAGCCCTTTGTTAATGGTAGCTGTTGCCTGATAAAAAAACTGGGTGGGTGCATAATTGATAACTTGATTAGTATTTGTGACGGCCAATGTGGTAATAGCAGACAGGCCTAATGTTGACGGAGCAAGAAGTGAAACTGGATTAACCGGATTAATGCTTAGAGTTAATGGGGCCGCATTTGATTTGCGTACTTCAACAGTTATAAAATTTAATAACACAGGAACTCCGTAATCATTTGAAATCACAAAGTTTACACTTGGTTGGGCAATTGATAAATTAGCCTTATTAAGAGAATTACCATAAGCACCAATATCTAGTGAACTAGAAGGAATGTCAACACTTTGAGTGCCAAAAAAGCCCTTTATATAAGAAAAGTTCATACCCGTTAACGATACTAAGAAATTGGCTTTTGTGTTGGCTGAAATAGTTACTGACCCAGAAGATTTTTTAAGAACAAATACTGTTTTAAGAGAAAACTTATTCTTAGTTAGTTTTACAATATAATTGGATAGCTGGATTGTATTGGGGCCTCGTCCCTGTATTACAAGTGGCAGATTAGTAGTTTTAGAAATGAAATCAGGTAATGAAATGATTAATTCATAATTCAAATTTGAAGCAGGGTTTAAAGAGGAAGAGAAAACCAATTGCCCCGATTTAAAACTTATTTCATTTAATTGAGCTGGAGTCAGGTTTAAGTCAACCGTTGTAGTTACACTATCCACTCTTAAGTCTTTCGGAACTTGTGGAAAGGTTGCACCTGACAAAGTAATACTACTGGCTGTATTGGTGTCTGGAATTAAAAATAAATTTCTTATTTGTTGATTAAACAAATCTTTATAATAAACGAGCGAAAGCAATCCGTCTTTATCTGTTTTGATGTAAGAAGAATCTTTACTGCTCAAGAAGTCTTTTATCGAAACACTTCCATGAACCAATGGAAGTGATACAGAGGGATTAACATCAACAGATGAAAGGTTGTAATCCTTCTCATCCACGCAAGACAAGAGCAGTAAAAAGAGTAATGAAAGGCAGAGGGTATATTTCATAATTCATCCTTGTAGGTCTTAAATATCAAAAGAATATCTGAAAGTAACCCGTCTTCAACTGTCAAATATTCAAATACCTGAATCAAATTTTAAAATTAGCCTTTATAACGCGCCTGCCTTAATCTCTTCGACTATGGCTGGATCGAGCAGCGTTGTTGTATCGCCCAAACTGGATACTTCTCCTTCTGCTATTTTTCTCAAAATTCTACGCATAATCTTTCCTGACCTGGTTTTTGGAAGGCCTCTTACAAATTGTATTTTATCGGGCTTAGCGATGGGGCCAATAATTTTAGAAACTATTTCCCTGATTTCCTGTCTCAAAGTTTCCCCTTCTTTTGGCATTTCATAGCAAATTACAAAGGCATATACGCCTTGCCCTTTGATGGTATGGGGAAACCCGACTACGGCTGTTTCGCATACGGAGGAATGCTCGTCAATGGCACTTTCTATTTCGGCTGTGCCCAAGTTATGACCTGATACAATTATAATGTCATCTACCCTTCCGGTAATTCGATAGTAGCCGTCTTCATCGCGCTTGCAGCCATCGCCAGTAAAATACATTCCCGGAAAGGTTGAAAAGTAAGTATCGCGAAAGCGCTGGTGGTCTCCATAAATTGTGCGAGCCATAGAAGGCCATGGGAATTTAATGGTCAATCTTCCTTCCACATTATTTTCAATAATTTCTGCTCCTTTCTCACTCATTACCGCGGGTTGGATGCCTGGCATGGGTAGCGTTGCAAAGGCGGGTTTTAATGGTGTTACATTGGCAATGGGTGAAATCATGATGCCACCTGTTTCGGTTTGCCACCATGTATCTACTATGGGGCAATTTTTTCTTCCGATATTTTCATCATACCAATGCCATGCTTCAACGTTAATAGGTTCGCCCACCGAACCCAATACCTGAAGAGAAGATAAATCGTAGTTGTTAACAAAACTTAAAGGGGCTTGCTCAAGTGAGCGTATCGCTGTTGGTGCGGTATAAAAAATATTCACTTTGTGCTTTTCAATTACATGCCAAAATCGACCCATATCAGGCCATGAAGGTACCCCCTCAAATAGTATAGTAGTTGCGCCAGCTGACAAAGGGCCATAAAGAATGTAGGAATGACCTGTTATCCATCCTATATCCGCAGTGCACCAAAATAGTTGATTGGGTTGATATTGAAACACTGTTTTAAATGTGTAGTTGGTATACACCATATAACCTGCACAGGTGTGAACCATTCCTTTTGGTTTGCCTGTTGAGCCAGAAGTATAGAGTATAAACAATATATCTTCCGCATCCATTTCTTCCGCCTCGCAAGCTTTAGATTGAAAGCCTACAACCTCATGCCACCACAGATCTCGATTAGGCTTCATTGTTACTTTGCCCTTTGTACGTTGATAAATAATTGCCTTTTCTACAGTCGGGCATTTAAGTAAAGCTTCATCTACGATACTTTTTAAGTCAAGGGTTTTATCAGCCCGATAGGCACCATCGGAAGTCAAAATTAATCTACAGCCTGAGTCATTAATTCTATCCGCTAAAGAACCTGAGGAAAATCCTGCGAATACAACTGAATGAACAGCTCCAATGCGAGCGCAAGCAAGAACGGCAAAAGCTAGCTGTGGAATCATTGGCAAGTAAATGCAAACGCGGTCGCCTTTCTTTATACCTTGCTGACGTAGCATGTTTGCCACTTGATTTACCGACTCGAATAGCTCCTGATAGGTAATGTGCCGCGAAGGTTCATCTGCAAAATTTGATTCCCAAATAATGGCTGTTTGCCTTGCTTTATTAACAAGATGACGGTCAATACAATTTTCAACTATGTTGAGCTTACCACCTTCAAACCATTTTACTTCCGGCTTATTGAAATCCCATTTCAATACCGAATCATATTTCTTTCTCCATACAAACGTGTCAGCAATTTGTGACCAGAATTCTTCAGGATTCTCGATGCTTTGTTGATATTGCTGCTTGTATTCTTCGAAAGATGAGATTATGGACATGGTTAGCTAGGGGATTTAAATTCTATTAAAATTGTAATCTTTTTTGGATGATGCCAAATTTGAAGTTTAGAAGTTTTGATCTGATCTAAATTCAAATTTTCGAGTTATTTTTTCTTAGTTAAAAATCACTTCTTGCAAGAGGGTATTTACTGTTTTGTTGCCCTCACCATTTCTCTCTTACCTGGAGGGCCGGGCAATGACTCAACTTGTAAACCCAGTGATCTTAAATCACGCTTCAGTTGGCCTTTGGCGCAATAGGTAACAAACATGCCCGCTGGTTTGATGGCTCGCTCCACCTTTCTAAGAACAGAAACTTCCCACATTTCGGGTTGCTTGTTGGGCGCAAACGCATCGAAGTAAACTAAATCAAATTCATTTTGATGAAAGTCCATTTCCTGTAAAGTGGTCTTTCGTTTTTCTATTATAAAGTTGGAAGGAATTGAAACGGGTTCATTCCAAGCTGCCTCATGCAAAGCCATGAACAATTCCTTTGATTGTGGAAATTTGATTTCAGTTGGATAATTTAATTGGGAAGCAATATCCCGTGAAATGGGAAAGGCCTCAAGCGAAACATAATGAATTTTAATTTTTGAATCCTGAATAAGCTGAAGTGTAAGCCATGCATTTAATCCCGTGCCAAAGCCAACTTCCAAAATTCTAATGTGCAATGGTTTATTATGTTCGATGAAGAATTCTAATCCATTATTGATAAACACATGAAGCGACTCTTGCACTGCGCCATGCGTGGAGTGATAGGTTTCGTTTAGATCTGTATTTAGTAATGAATGAGAACCATCGCCCGTAGTAATAAGTTGAAGTGGCATTTAATTTTCGGTTAAAACCCACCAAGGTTTTGTTTACGCTGAAAAACAAACCTTGGGGGTTTATTGGAATTATTCTTTTGTTATCAATGCGACAGCATAGGCATTTATTCCTTCTCTCCTACCCACGTAGCCAATTGTTTCGTTGGTGGTGGCTTTGATGGATATATCGTCTTCGCTGATATTCATTAACGGTGCAAGCACATGCTTCATAGCTGGGATATGAGGATTGATCTTTGGCTGTTCCAATGTAAGTGAACAATCTACGTTGCCAATTGTCCAGCCTTTTTCGAAAAGCATTCGTGTTACATCCTTTAAAAAAAACTTGCTGTCCATTCCTTTCCAGCGATCATCTATATTGGAATAATGAAAACCGATGTCGCGCATATTGGCAGCCCCAAGCAACGCATCGCAAATAGCATGTATCAGCACGTCAGCGTCCGAATGACCAACTGCGCCTTTATCCGCAGGAATTTTTATGCCACCAAGGCATAACTCTTTACCTACTTCTAATTGATGAACATCAAAACCAAGGCCTACGCGTATTTTCATTTTACTTAATATATTCAACGAGCCGAAGTTGCAACCCCTAGCTATTTTTTAGCATTTGCTTCATAATACATTACACTTGCATTGGTGTCTGTCAAAATCTCAGCAGCCATTCGGTTTATATCCTCCTTGGCAACGCCTTTGATTATATCAACTTCTTTATTGACTAGATCAACGTCTCCCGAAAGTGAGGAGAAAGCTAGATTCATAGCACGGTTAATTACTTCTACTTTTTCAAACTCTATGGCGGCTAGTGCCTGGTTCTTTACTTTTTCAAGTTCACTTTCTAGTACACCCTTTGTTTTAAATTGTGTTAAAACAACTTCAAGTTCGACCTCCGCTTGTTCAAGTGCTATTCCCTCTTTAATTCTTCCATTGATGACTAACATACCCGGGGCGATTGTT
>JANXRR010000221.1 GCA_025356795.1 Bacteroidia bacterium | reverse complement strand
AAAAGAACAGAAGAGTTGAGTTCAAGATTATCAAATTATAATTCAAACTTTTTAGTTATGAAAATAGCTCTATTCTTCATTTTATCTTTCTTCACTTATGCTTTCACTCTTGGTCAAAAGACCGACACAACAATTTATGTTCAAGGAAAAATAGTTAATTCGGTTACTAAGGAACCTGTTTCCGCCAATATTTCTTACCAAAGCCTTCCATATGCAAGCAAGGTAGGGGCGTTGGCAGGAAACACTTATTCATTTATTATTTTTGGTAAGGAACAATATTCAATAACTGTTTCTGCTCAAGGGTTTCAAACATATAAAACGGTGATTGACCCGGCCACAGCAAATTCTGAACGAAGAGTAATAAAAGATATTGAATTAATTGTTGAGGTTGTAAAACAAGCTGAACCACAGCACACAGTGGGTAAAGTTATTCCTTTGAATAATCTTATTTTTCCAGTAAGTAGCTCAAAGATTGCTGCATCTTCGCACCCTCAATTAAATGAAGTAGCAAAGATGCTTCAAGATAACCCAAAAATGGTTGTTCAGATTGAAGGCCATACAGATTTTCAAGGAAAGCCTAAGGATAATATGAAGCTATCAGAAGATAGAGTTATTGCTGTAAGAGATTACTTAGTATCAAAGGGTGTACAAAAAGGAAGGGTTAAGACCAAGGCATTTGGAGGGACTAAACCAATTAGTAGAGAAAACAATGAAAAATCGCATGCGCTCAACAGGCGCGTGGAAGCACGTATTCTTGAAAATTAATGCTCATAAAAAACCGCCTCTTCATCGCCTAACGACCGAATATCTGCTTCTTGCTTCATTTGATTATCCGATTTTTCAGTAGTTTTCATAATCACAAAATTCATTATTTCAGAAACTCTAGGCGAGTTATACACCTTATTTGATTTATCTAAAAGCTTCCTGCAGGTTAACCAATTGTGTTCATTAAATTCCTTTACGGCTTGATTAAAATAGATTAAACCAGGAAGTTGATATCCTTGCACTTCGTTTAACAAGTGAAAATCATATTCTAGATACTTTGAGCTTCTGCCAAGTAGAGTTGATGGCTTCCCATTCTGATATTTTATTATTCTATTGTTTATTTCTTCTTTATTCGAAATAAATCCCGTAAACCCATCTGTAGTTTCCAACAATACTTCCTTTCCATCCACGTATGCAAGTATAAAGATGTGATAATTTGTCTCAACGATTTTGAAATTGAAACCGAGAATTTCCAAGATGCTCGAATATAATGAAGTTGCAGTCAGACAATCATAAACCCCTGTTTCTACTAATTCGTCTATTGAGCTGTAGGGTTTATACTCTTCCAAAAACTTTTGATGGGTTTTATAAAATACTTTTTGAAGAAATCTAAGCTGAGATTTTGGTCTTCTCTTATCAACTTGGTTTGCAAATACTTTGATTTTATCTTTTAATGTTGACTGTTGTTCTATTTTTGTGCACATAGATGCAACCTCATTTAGTATTTCACTTTTTTGACAAAGTGCGCTAAGCGAATAGAAAAATATAACAACAGTTAAGAAAAGTTTATTCAATGTTACTAAAATGATAACATAAAATTAACATAAAATTAATATCATTTATATTTTAAAGCCATTTGTTTGAGTCAAATCTCTAAAGATTAACTAAGTGCATGAATAAATCTACAAGCCAACTAAGTGCAGCTCTCTTTTCTCGGCAGAAAATCAAAAGCCTTAACTTAAGAAAGGAGGCAGTTAAAGACAGAAAAATCGGCTTAAAAGCAATTGAGAAATGGATTTTGTTAAATAAAAGTAGAATTCAGAAAGCCATTTATACCGACTTTAAAAAATCAGAGACTGAAGTAGATACAACAGAAATCTATCCTGTTTTATCAGAATTAAGATTTGCTTTATCTCATCTCAGTGAATGGGTAAAGCCTAAAAACGTTAATGCGCCATTAACTTATTTGGGAACACGTTCCTATATTCAATATGAGCCAAAAGGGGTTTGTTTAATTATTGCCCCTTGGAACTTCCCTTTCAACCTGGCCATTGGGCCACTTATTTCGTGCATAGCTGGGGGTAATACTGCTATCATTAAACCTTCTGAGCTAACACCTTTTACATCTTCTTTGTTGAAGGAGATGATTTCTGAGATTTTTCAAGATGATTATGTAATGGTGGTTGAAGGCGGTGTGGACACAACTAAAGAATTGCTCTTACTTCCCTTTGATCATATTTTTTTTACTGGAAGTCCTTTAGTTGGAAAGGTGGTTATGAGATCGGCAGCGGAAAATCTCTCCTCAGTTACTCTTGAGCTTGGTGGAAAGTCACCTGCTATTATTGATAGTACAGCTAATCTTAAAGACGCAGCCAAAAGAATAGCTTTTGGCAAATTTTTTAATAATGGCCAAACCTGCATAGCTCCTGATTACTTATTAATAGAAGAAAAAATACAGAATGAATTTTTAGAACATTTGAAAAAGTCGATTGATAAGCTTTTTGGAAAGGATAAATTACAATCAAGGGACTATTCAAGAATTGTAAACTCTAAACACTTTGACCGAATTAAATTGCTCTTTGACACGGCAATAGAAAAGGGAGCCAAAATTGAATCAGGAGGTGATTTAATGCCTGAAGAAAATTTTATTGCTCCCACTATTTTAAGTAATGTTTCATTACAATCACCTATTATGGAGGAGGAGATTTTCGGGCCTCTGCTTCCTATAATAACTTTTAAAACAAAGGAGGAAGTAATTCATTTGATAAACTCAAAACCAAAACCCCTAGCACTCTATATATTTAGCAAGAATTCAGATTTTGAACAGCATATTCTAAAGCAGACATCTGCCGGAAGCGTTTGCATAAACGAATGTGTACTTCAGTTTACGCATCCTAACTTACCCTTTGGGGGCGTTAATAATAGCGGCATTGGTAAATCTCATGGCTATTATGGTTTCTTAGCGTTTTCGAATGAGAAGTCAGTATTAAGACAAAAGTCAGGATTCGCACTTTCGTATTTATTGCATCCTCCTTATACAACAAACATGAGGCGAATTGTTGAATTGATGCTTCGTTGGTTTTAGAATAAACGTTAACTCTCACCAATTGAGTAATTTATTGGTTAATTGTAATTACTAAATCATAAATCAAGTATGGCACAAACACTATTAGGCCCCAACACAGTTAACACTAACAATGATCTTCCAAAAGTGGGAAGTGCAGCTTCTGATTTCATATTGGTTACTGCCGATCTAAAAAATGTAAGTCTAGCTGACTACGCAGGAAAAAATATTATTCTAAATATTTTTCCAAGTATTGATACCAACGTATGCGCCACCTCAGTCCGAGAATTCAATAAGCGCGCTACGGCCTTGAATGATACAGTAGTGCTATGTGTATCTAAAGACCTTCCTTTTGCCATTAAGCGTTTCTGCGGTGCAGAAGGCATTGATAATGTAGTAACAGTTTCCGATTTTAGGAACCAGGGCTTTTCTAAAAATTACGGAGTTGAATTAATTGATGGCGCATTTGAAGGGTTAAATGCACGCGCCATAATAGTGATAGACAAGCAAGGCAAAATAAAACATACCGAGCTTGTGCCTCAAATAGGACAAGAGCCAGATTATGAGGCGGCCATAAAAACAATCTAAAGCTAGAAGCAACGGGCTTGAGCTCGTGTAAATTTAAATTTGGCATTTATAGCTGGGTTTAATTACTGCCTTCAAGAAATTTTACTAAATTAACATCCATGAACAATAAATTATTTTTATAATAGAAGATTCTGTTGATGGAGTGTGTGTCGCAAGGGCACTAGTAGAATCAATTTTTACTCAAGGTGAAAATGAAAAAAAATATGCGAGAACAATACTTTGCCATTTTGATAAAGAACCCCCATCTATAATACGGCTTCATTATATAAAAGATGAAATGATTGCATTATGAAATTGCCAAGAGGTATTTCTGGCGACATCTAATTAAATCATTATCAAAGTTTGGATAGATTATAACAAGGCAAAAGGGAAGTCACATTCGTTTGATTTGCGAGAACTGTGGATAGAACACATCATATAACAATACCCAATCACGATCCCATTAAAATTGGAACACCGTCAGCCATACTTTCAGCCATAGCCAAAGTTTATCAAATGGAAAAGAATGAATTGATCGACAAACTTTTTGGATAACTATGAGATTATTATTAAGCATCTTCTTTATTACTTCGATACTAGTTTCAGTGAACGCCCAAACCTCTTACGTCCTCACGGCTGATCGTGTATTTGATGGTGAGGCAATACACGAAGGGTGGGCTGTTCTCATTCAAGGAGATAGAATAATTTCTGCGGGTCCAAAAGAAAAAGTAATCGCGCCAAGCAATGCGAAAAAGATTAATTATTCCAATTCAACGCTTACCCCTGGATTGATTGAAGGTCATTCGCATTTGTTGCTTTACCCTTATAACATTACAGATTGGGATACTCAAGTGCTAAAAGAGACGGATAGCTACAGAACGGCTCGCGCCACTGTTCATGCTAAGAATACGTTGATGGCCGGGTTTACCACGGCTCGCGATCTTGGTACTGAAGGTGCTGGTTATTCGGATGTAGCATTGAAGCGCGCAATCAATGAAGGCATTATTCCTGGGCCACGATTGATGGTTGCTGGTCGAGCTATTGTTTCAACAGGTTCGTATGGGCCGAAAGGTTATGATAGCGATCAACAAATAATGCTGGGTGCAGAAGCTGCCGATGGAAATGATCTTATTCGTGTAGTGCGCGATCAAATTGGCAAAGGCGCTGACTTTATAAAGGTGTATGCTGACTATCGTTGGGGTGTTGATGGGGAAGACCGGCCTTCATTTACTTTAGATGAATTAAAATTAATCAATGAAGTTACTAAAAGTAGTGGGCGAGCAATGGTGTGCCATGCCAAGAGTAAGGAAGCCATTAAACGTGCTGTGCTTGCGGGAGCAGAAACAATAGAACATGCCGATTTTATTGATGTTGAAATTGGCAAGCTTATGAAAGACCATAATGTGACTTACATTCCTACCATTGCCGCAGTTGATATGATCAATCAATATCGAGGCTGGAAGAAAGGCACACAACCGGAGCCTGCCGCTGTAGTGAACAAAAAGAAAAGTTTTAAAGAAGCAATTGCTTCGGGTGTAACTATAGGCATGGGTGGCGATGTTGGTGTTTTTCCTCATGGTGAAAATGCGCTTGAACTGGAATTAATGGTGGAGTATGGCTTGCCTGTTTTGGATGCCCTTAAAGCATGTACAAGCATAAACGCCAAAGCATTTCATTTAGAAAAACAAGTTGGTTTTATTAAAGAAGGATTGAAAGCAGATATTGTGATTGTAAGTGGTGATCCTTCCAAAAATATTTCCGATCTTCGAAAAGTGAAGTTGGTTATGAAAGATGGAGTTGTGTATCGTCAAGAAAAATAAGTTTAAAAATCTTAGCTATGAATCGTAAACAAGCAATTAAAACAATTGCCGCCTCAGCATTGGGTAGCCTTGCTCTTCCCCAAATTTCCAAGTCGATGAATGCACTGGCACCTGAAACTAAAGGAAATATAAATCATAGTGTTTGCCAATGGTGCTATGGTGATATAGCATTAGAAAAATTGTGTGAAGAATCAAAAGCAATGGGTATCAAATCCATAGACTTATTAAACTCTACTCAATGGCCTGTTGCTATAAAATACGGATTGACTTGTGCTATGGCTTATGGAAGTGACCTCGGTTTGAACAAAGGTTTCAACGAACCTACGCTTCACGAAAAGTTTTTAAAAGATTATGCCGCCAGCATTCCTAAAGCTGTAGATGCTGGATTAAAAAATATTATTTGCTTCAGTGGCAATGCCAATGGGCTTTCATCTGAGAAAGGATTAGAAAATTGCGCGAAGGGATTGGAGCCAGTGTTGAAAATAGCTGCAAAATACAATGTTACCATGAGCATGGAGTTGCTCAACAGCAAAGTTGATCACAAAGACTATCAGTGTGATCATACTGATTGGGGCGTGAAACTTTGTGAAAAACTTGGTTCTGAAAATTTCAAATTGCTTTATGATATCTATCACATGCAAATCATGGATGGCGATGTAATTGCCACAATCAACAAAAACATAAAATACATTTCTCATTTTCATACGGGTGGGGTACCTGGCCGTCATGAGATAGATGAAACACAAGAACTTTATTATCCTGCCATTATGCAAGCCATTGTAAAGACGGGCTTTAAAGGATATGTAGCACAAGAATTTATCCCAGCAAAGAAAGATAAGATTGCTTCGTTAGGTGCTGCCATTAAGATTTGTGATGTTTGATTATAGACTTTTTAAATCAAATCTTCTCAGCAACTGCTCTAAACAATCCGATCTCCAACCGATGGAAGGTTCTATTCTTATCATTTTTGAAATGATAGTTGGAAAATAGTTTTACAATCGCCATATCCTTATCGGGATCTACTTAAACGGATTGATTGTAGATTCCTTGAGCATCAATTCATCTTGTGCAAACGGTTCCACCATTGAAAATCATAACCATAGGGATGAGCTGCAGTGCTGCGGTTGCCAGGCATTTAAGTGAGGAGCATCGGGAGTAACATAAACTCTCACCCAATCACGTGGCACTAATTGATTGCCTTGCAAGCGGCCAGAGTCTAAAAACAATTGACCCACCTTTGCATAATCGCGCGCTGTAGATTTAATCCCCCCAAGGCAAACTCAATTCCTGCTTTGTCGATGATCCAGTTCTTGCCACAGGGTGGATAGCGTGGAGGAAGATGGCCAAGGATAGAAGTGGAAAGCCCGAAGTGGGTTGCTGGTGTGTGGCCGGACTTGCAGCGGATAGCCTGGCCGCGCTTGGCTGCCGCAGCGAAGCGCGGGGGCGCCAAAAAAGAGTATGAAACTATGTTGAAAGAATTTAAGCCTCCAAGGTCTTTTAGTTAAGCAAACGAGACCTTGGAGGTTTCATTACTAATTTTTGTAACCTTTGAAGTTTGGTGCAGTTACCCTGCATGAAACCCCGGATTTGGAAACACTTTCTGACAATTATTTAATGGCCAAGGTGAGGGATGGCGATCCTGATAAACTTGGGCTGCTCTATGAGCGCTACAAGCGGCCGCTGCTCGGCTTTTTTGTGGGCATGGTGCGCGACAAAGAACTGGGTGAGGACTTGGTTCAAAATACGTTTGTGCGGATTTTAAAATATCGTCACCTCTTTCGCGGAGAGGGGGACTTTAGAACGTGGATGTTTCATTTTGCGCGTAATGTGAAGAACGACCATTTCAA
>JANXRR010000193.1 GCA_025356795.1 Bacteroidia bacterium | reverse complement strand
GTCTCCCAATTCGTTTTGCAAAATTTTTGCCTTTGTGTTTTGCTCTATTTCGCCTATAAATCTCTCAAAGAAAGATTTTGGTTGAGGATAGAATTTAAGTTTATAGTCCTTTTCAACTTTTCCTTTTTGAGCTGCAATTTTTATTGCGTCATCTAGGTTACCCAACACGTCTACTAATCCATTGTCTTTAGCTTGTGAGCCTGACCACACTCTACCCGATGCAATTTTCTTTATATCATCTTGGGTCATTCTTCTACCTTCAGCCGCTTTTTTGGTAAAGGTTTCATAAATTTCATCCACTTGCTTTTGGAAGATTGATTTTTCTATTTCAGTTAAAGGGCGAACCATGCTTGGCTCATTTACCTCCCCGGTTTTTACTTCATCTGTAGTAATTCCAATTTTATTATTTAGGAATTGGCTTAAATCAAACAATACTGCATACACGCCTATAGAACCAGTGATAGTAGTTGGTTGCGCTACAATTGTATCGCATGCCATGGCAATATAATATCCGCCCGAAGCAGCAAGATCACCCATAGAAGCAATGACAGGCTTTTCTTGCGCTGCCAATTTTATTTCACGCCACATTTGATCGCCTGCCTGAAAAACTCCACCCGGACTATTGATGCGAAGAACTATAGCCTTGATTTTGCTATTCTTGCGAGCCTTGCTTACTTCTTTCATAATTGTGGCAGCGCCAACAGTACCCTCAAATGAATCGCCCATTCCAATCTCGCCATCAGCAACAATTACAGCTACCTCATTTTCAGAGGCTTTATAGGTGGAGTAACTCTTTTTATATTTATTGTATTTGACTAGCGAAATGGATTGGTCTTTTTTTAAACCAAGGCGTTGCCTCAAGTTATCTTTTATTTGATCATCATATAACAAAGAATCAACGAGTCCATATTCAACTGCTTGCTTTGCATTTTGTACTAACATCTTATCCGCAATTTCTTTCAATTTTGTTTTGGGGATGCCACGCGCACTTGAAATCTTTTCTAGCATTTCGCCATAAATAGAGCCTAGGAGTGAATTCAATTGTAATCTATTTTCATCGCTCATATTGCTGCGAATAAAAGGCTCAACAGCACTTTTGAAATCGCCCACCTTAAACACCTGCGGTCGTATCTCTAATTTATCCAACAGGTTTTTGAAAAACATAATATCAGATCCAAGGCCATTGAATTCAAGTTGTCCCTCGGGATATAAATAAATTTTATCTGCTGCCGTTGCCAGGTAATAAGCCCCTTCAGTAAAGAAGTCGGAATAGGCAATCACCCACTTTCCAGATTGTCTAAAATCTAAAATTGATTCCCTGATTTCTTCCACCGAAACCAAGCCACCTTGCACTTGGCCAACATTGAGGTAAATGCCTTTAATCTTTGAATCTTCTTTTGCATGGGCAAGGGTTTGCTTCAAATGTATTAGCCCTACTGATTGATCCGCTGAGTTTGGAAATATTCCCTCCAAAGGATTTTCTTTTTCCAATTCGGTAATAGCCGAAAATGACTTTAAATGGAGCACCGAATTATCCTCAATTACTAATTCCTTTTCGGATGCTACTGATGAAATAACCATTGTTATTATAAGGATACCCAACCCGCATAAAACAATGAGAGCGGCCAATGAACCGAGGCATGAAGCAAAAAAACTTTTGAAGAATCCCATATAAACAGTTTATGTTCGCAAAATTACTTAATTATTACCCGAAGTTAAAGACGTATATTTTGTAAAAATGGCTGGAGAAATTTTTCTTTTGTTGGGATCTAATAAGGGCAACCGATTGGAATATCTATCAATAGCCTTGGGCAAGATTGAATCTACCATTGGTCAAATCATAAAAAGGTCGTCCATTTATGAAACTGCTTCGTGGGGAAATGAAAACCATGCAAGTTTTTTGAATCAAGTAATTGAGATCAAATCCGCTCATTCGCCTGAAATAATACTGACCAAATTACTGCACATAGAAACAGGGTTAGGCCGTAAAAGAACAGAGAAATGGGGGCCAAGAGAAATTGATTTAGATATTCTTTTGTGCGGCCATCAGGTAATTAATACTCCCGATTTAATAGTTCCACATCCTGCTATTGCTATCAGGAGATTTACCCTTATTCCTCTCATTGAAATAGCTCCCCTATTTATTCATCCTATCACACAAAAAACCTTTATGCAACTGTTAGATGAATGTCAAGATCACCTTGAGGTGAGCAAGCTTTTATAAGCTACTAACCTCTACTTGTGGTGATATTTTTTTTACCAATCCCTGAAGCACTTTACCCGGTCCGCATTCAATAAACTCAGTGGCTCCATCAAGAGTCATCTGTTGAACAGATTGCGTCCAACGAACAGGAGAGGTTAGTTGATCTATTAAGTTTTGCTTGATTTTATCTACATCAGTTGATGGCAATGCATTTACGTTTTGCACGATTGGGCACGTTGGCATCGAGAAATGAGTTGACATTATAGCAATCGCTAGCTCTTCGCGGGCTGGCTCCATCAAAGGAGAGTGAAACGCTCCACCTACTTGCAGTGGTAGAGCCCGTTTGGCTCCGGCTGTCTTTAATTTTTCGCATGCAATTTCAATTCCTTTCATAGATCCTGAGATTACCAATTGGCCTGGGCAGTTATAATTCGCGGCCACTACAACTTCATCTATTGAAGCACAAATATCTTCCACCATTTTATCATCCAAACCTAAAATTGCCGCCATTGTTGAAGGGTTCATGTCACATGCCTTTTGCATGGCTAATGCCCTTTTATAGACTAGCCTCAAACCGTCTTCAAAAGATAAGGTCTTGTTAGCAACCAAAGCAGAAAACTCACCTAATGAATGGCCTGCCACTTGATGGGGCATAAAATTTTTATGTGCCAGCGCCATGATTACCGAATGTAAAAATATTGCTGGCTGCGTTACTTTGGTTTGCTTCAAATCTTCGGCAGGGCCTGTAAACATTATATCGGTAATCTTAAATCCAAGTATTTCATTTGCTTTTTCAAAAAGTAATTTTGCCTCCACATGAGTTTCGTATAACTCTTTACCCATTCCTGTAAATTGTGCTCCTTGGCCAGGAAAAATATATGCTTTCATAAGGTAATAATTGTTTTAAGGTCGGCAAAAATAGCAATTTCTTGCCATCATAAAGAGAAGGTGAATTTTGGAATTAAGATAAAAAACGAGCTTTTAATTCTAGAGTAGGAATCATACATTGTTCTTTCCTTCCAAAAAACGCATATCTGTTTCGCGCGATAAAATCATAGATTATGTTGCGAAGAAATTGAGGAAAGATTTTAAAGAGAGTTGCTAAGAACCATAAACCGGAAAGATTTTTTGCTATCTCGATAGCCGCATCGCTTTTATAAAATGCCATTCCATTTTTGAGTAATACTATGCTATCAAATTCAGTTGAAGGTAACCCAAGCCGTTGCAGTTGCTCTTTGGCGAAACTTGATTGCAACGGAGCAAATTTGAAAATGGAATTTTTATCGAATCTAATAATTTTGGTAACTGCCCCATTGCATAAGTTACACACGCCATCGAATAGGATTACCGGAGGTTCGCTTATCGGATGAGCTGCACCCATCCTTTAATTTTTTGATTTTTCTTAGCAGGATCAACTACGTTGAATGTAACATCGGCAGTATAATAGTAAACACCTGTAGAAAGCTCTCTTCCGTTATTGTCTTTGCCATCCCAATCAATGTAAATGCTTCTTTCGCTACCCGATTCATACTTATAAACTTCGTTACCCCACCTATTAACTACTGTAAACACAACTTTGTCTACGAAGCGAGCGCATTTCTTTCGCATCTCGGTTGTTACCTTACCACAGGGCCCATTATTATCTCCTAAAATTGCATCTCTATCATTATAGGCACTGAATTTCTCATTACAAAGATCTCCATTGGGTGTGAACACATTCGGCAATTCATAGTAAGGGCAATTGTCGAAACAAATAGCTTCGCTCAACTCACTTTCTTTGCCTGATCTATTTACAGCCGAAATCTTATAGCACCTGGCATAAGACGGCAAATTAGAATCTACAAAGAAAGTATCCTTTACACTTTGATACACTTTTTTAAACTCATCGCCTTTGCTGCCAGCTATGTAAATATTGTAAGTGGTGGTTTTATCAATGCAATCCGTTCCTGTGGATCGTTTCCAATTTAAAAAATTTGAAAAGGTTTTTTGATTGCAACTAGCGGCCTGTAGAGCATCATCGCAATTAGTACCAGAAACAAGAGTTGGATCGATAATAGGTTTGCACGGAGCTGTTTCCACTATGGGTTTGGCGCATACTATTTCAGAAAAATTGCTAAGTGGTTCTGGTAGCTTTTTGTTGCCGTAAGCACCTTTTGTAGCTACTTGATAACAATAGGTTTCTGTTTCCAGTAAAGGCGTTTTTTTGTAACTACCTGAATCAATATAATGAAACTGATTTTGATTAACATCAATACTGTCAATTAATGTGAGGGGATTAGAGGAATTTGATAAGCCCCTATAAATTAAATGTTTGGGATACTCTTTGGTCTTATTGTTCCAAGGTACAATAGCATTCCAAAAAAGTTCAATTTTTCCAGCGCGAGGTTTAAGTTCAAGGCGAACAGTAGAAGCTGACGCGGAAGTATCTAATTTATTTTTATTGGCATCAATTAATAGCACGCTATAGTTGTAAACCTTCTCAAATGTATTAACGCCTGTATCAACTAGGGTTGAATCTCTGATGGGGGCAAAACTTTTTTGAGCCACCTTGCCACTAAACCCTTCTGCCCTAGTTACTGCAAAAGTATAGGGCGAGGGAAACTTAGTCTTATCAATGCCCAATGGGGAGCGCCATTTAACTGTTATTTGGCCAACGGTTTTATCTGTCTTATCGATAGTTACATTTGTAATAATAGGAGCAGCACCAATAATAGGTTCTAGACAAAACTCTTTGGATACTACACTTGAGCCGCCCCCCGGAGCTGGATAAGTAGCCACTAATCGATAGCAATATTGAGCACCCACTGCCAACCCGAGTCCATTGTTTGTGTCTGTATATTTGGTAGATGTACCCGCTGCCGTGCCTATTATTGTATACCCTAGAAAATCAGGAATTCCGGTTACGCAAGCAGGCGGTGTCCAAGGATAAGAATTTATCCTTCTATAAATCTGTATAGAAGATGCGTTCTTGCACGTATACGGTTCCCATTCTAAGTTAGCCTGTCGGGTAGTAGTGTTTACAGTGGCATTTTTCCAGACAGGTGAAGGCCCAATAATCTTAATATTCCATGTTTTGAATT
>JANXRR010000192.1 GCA_025356795.1 Bacteroidia bacterium | reverse complement strand
TTGGATACTTGATTGGTACCCGGTAGGGTATTGATGATGAATCAATTCTCTTAAATCTTCCGAAAGATTTTCTAAACTTTTAATTATTCTTTTCTTTGTTAATGCCATTGGTTTGATTGTACAATAAATCGGGGGTCAAATAGCAAAAGAATTTTCGTAGTAGACAATTTTTTTTTCAAATTTTTTTGCGTCTTTCCATAAAATATTTAACTTTTGGTTTTAAAATAAAAATTAACCCCATACACTATCGATATAAATCTCTACGTTACCTAAATGTGAGACAGAATGATAGAAAGCAGATTAAGCGACAGCCAACTGGTGTTGCAATATCAAAGTGGTAATGAAAAGGCATTTGAAGTGCTTTTGACCAGACACAAATCCAAAGTTTATACAGCCATTTATTTGATTGTAAAAGATCGGTACTTGGCAGAAGATCTTTTGCAGGAAACATTTATTAAAGCCATCAACACCATAAAAGATGGCCGGTATAATGAAGAGGGCAAATTTAAACCGTGGATAAGCAGGATAGCCCATAACTTAGCTATCGATACTTTTAGAAAAAATAAAAGGCATCCTGAAATTGTGTTAGAAGATGGAAACCGGATTTTTGATTCTATGGATTTTGCAGAAGAATCTTTTGAAACGGCTCAAATTTTAAAAGACAACAAAACCCGCTTGCGCGATTTAATAAAAGAACTTCCGAAAGAGCAAAAACAAGTATTGATTATGCGGCATTACTTGCACATGAGCTTTCAGGAAATTGCAGCAAAAACGGAGGTGAGCATAAACACCGCGTTGGGAAGAATGCGGTATGCTCTAATGAATTTGAGAAAAAAATTAGAAAAACAAAAAATAGCCTATGATAAAAATCTTTACCCAGAACGATTTGATCAGGTATTTATACAAAGAGACCACGGAGCAGGAAACGAAGGAGATCAATAAAGCCTTGATATGCGACTCACTATTGCAAGAGCAATATAAGGAGTTGGTAGTAAGTACTAGAATGTTGGATTTTGCCCAAATGCAGCCAGCTTCTAGTTCCATTCATAATATTCTCAGCTATTCACGAAGTCTTCGAGAATAGAGAATCAACAAATTTATCTCTACAAACCCGAGTGAGTTAACCATCAATTCATTCGGTTTAATATACATTTCAGCAAAGAAAGTTAACAGTTGATCCTTTCACTTTTTGGTGAAATTGCCCATTGAACTATCTTTCAACATAATTTATTTTTATGGACGAAAAGATAATCTCCGCATTTCTTTTAATGCACATTACGGGTGGTGCCACTTCATTAATAAGTGGCCTTGTTTCTATGTTAACTCAAAAAGGAGGAAGGGCACATAGGCTTGCAGGCAAGATTTATTTTGGAGGAATGACTGCCGTTTTTATTGGTGCCGTTGTTGTGGCGTTAGCGCACCGCAACGACTTTCTATTAATGGTTGGATTTTTCAGTTATTACATGACAGTTCGCGGTTACCGGATATTAAGCCTGAAAAAACTTAACAAAGGCCAGAAGTTTGCTCCACTAGATTGGATAATAATTAGCGTTTCCGCAATTTTTATTTTCACGCTAATTGTGTGGGGAGTTTGGGCATGGATGCAAGGCTCTGGAATGGGAATAGTAGGTTTAGTTTTTGGTCTGATTGGTTTAACCTTCTTGGTTAATGACATTAAGACTTTTATTAATCCACCCACAGAAAAAATGCATTGGTGGTATACTCACATTGCAAGCATGGGCGGCAGCTACATATCCGCTACCACTGCTTTTATTGTTGTGAACATTCAGTTGCCACAATACCAATGGGTGCTATGGATTATACCCTCCTTAGTTGGCGGAATTCTAATAAGAAACACGATAAGGAAATACAAAAGGCAGTTTGCTACTAACTAATTGAATTCTGTTCTTATAATCTTTGAGTAAATCAATAGTCCTAAGCCTAACAGAAACAAGAAGAACATTCCATATAAAAGTGGTTTTGTGCCTTTTGGTGCTTTATCAAATTCTTTCCAAATGAA
>JANXRR010000174.1 GCA_025356795.1 Bacteroidia bacterium | reverse complement strand
GTTTATCAATCGAGATTGAAGAATCCATTCGGCTAGTTCATTGCCAACAGAATCGCACGGAATGCCGGGCTGTTTAATGGCCTTTCTTTCTTCTTGCGAAAGCCCTAAAAATTGCTTCATGCTGCCCATGGGAATACCCATGGTTGACATCAATGCAAATGTGCGTGCCTCTTCTGGTGTAAATTGAACGCTATGAAGTTCGCCCATTTTAGCTAGCACTTCTTGCCTATTATACTGTCCATCCATGTTATAGAAAACTTTATTTTCTTTATCAATGGAAATGGTTAACACATTTGTTTCCGGGATTTTTATATCCGAAACAGAAGAAGGGGTATCTACCGCCACAGGTTCGTCAGGCACTGCCGATGCGGTTAACATGAAGAACGTTACCAGCAAGAAGGCCAAGTCAACCATGGGAGTCATGTCGATTGAGGGAGTACCTCTGTTCATTTTTGCCTTTGCCATACGGTTATAAAAATTTAGTAGTAGACCTTATTTCTTGTTTGTGAAGTTATTAACAATGCTGAAACCAGCCTCATCAATACCGAACGTTAACGAATCTATAGCGCTCGTAAAATAATTGTAAAAAATAATGGCTAGGGCAGATGTACCAATACCAAGTGCAGTATTAATTAACGCCTCGGAAATACCAGCGGCCAAACCAACGGAGTCAGGGGCTCCCGCTTGCGCTAACGCAGCGAAGGCGTTGATCATACCAATTACAGTACCCAACAAGCCAAGAAGTGTAGCGATAGAAGCAATTGTTGCAATTATCACCAAGTTTCTTTGCAAGCCTGGCAATTCCAATTGAGTTGTTTCTTCAATATCTTTTTGGATGATAGCCACTTTCTTTTCGTGATCTAGCGTGGTGTCTTTTGACAACTCAGTATATTTAGAGAGACCTGCCTTTACCACATTGGCAACAGAGCCTTTTTGTTTTTCGCATTCTGCAATCGCTTGGTCAATACTATTTGATTTTAACAGGTCTTGGATTTTACGAACAAACTTGTTTACACTGCCCTTTCCTTTGGCACTGCTGATGGTAATAAAGCGCTCGATAGCGAATGTGACAACCATCATCAACAATGATATAAGCATAGGCACTATAATACCACCTTGATAGATGATGCCCATGAAATTGCCAGGAAGTGGCTTGCCGTGTACATCCCCACCTTGAAAATTGTCGGGATTTCCCAAAACGAATTTGTAGATAAGAATCGCAATCAAGATTAATAAAGGAATGACAATGGCAGCGAACATTGATTTAAATCCTTCGGAAGATGACGATGGTTTAGGAGCAGTTTTCATGTTGAGAGAAATTTAATTTAGGTTTAAAGATTGTTTAATTGTTTCAGTATAAAGCGTTAGTTGTTAGCAAGTAAAACCAAATTTTATTAGTTTAAAAGTGAAATATCAAAATTCTAGACTAATTTTCAAACAAACGGTTTTAAATACATAAACAATTTAATTTTCCTTTTACCAATCGTTACTAAACATGATGATCGAACACTAAATTTAATAAACTAGTAATCTGGAAACTCAAAAAAGTCACAACTCTACCTCAATTATTTTAATTATTTTTTTTGCTTGCTCGCTGATGCCTAAACCAGGTAATGAATATAGGCACCATAGATAACAATATCATCCCTACTACTATTATTTCCAGGTGTTTTGTTATTTGCGGAAAGGCATTTCCAAGCCAATGGCCCGCCATTACCATGGTTACTATCCACAAGGCAGCACCTAAGAAATTAAAAAAAACAAATTTCGGGAAGTCAATTCTAACAATACCAGAAAGAATAGGAACGAATGTTCTGATAATTGGAACAAACCTTCCCATTACAAATGCCATCATGCCATACTTTGCATAAAATTCGCGCGTCATTTCAAGGTACTTTTTTTTATAGAAAATATTCTCCTTCATATTGGTAAGGTATTTCTCTGCCCAGCGACCCGTTAAATAACCAACAGTAGAGCCTGAACCCGCGGCTATGATTAAGAGAGCAATCATTATTGAAATAGGGATATCCAAATACTTTGTTTCGCTCATTAACCCAGCGATAAAAAGCAATGAATCGCCCGGCAGAAAGAAACCAAAGAACAAACCCGTTTCTGCAAATATTATTAACAAGATAATGGTTAATCCTCCGACTTGAATCAAGCTTTCGGGATTGAACATATCTAGGAAGGCCAACGAGTTTTCCACGTATTGATTTTATGCTTTTGTTGGATTCAATGCTTTCTTATCGAAATCAATAACCAAAGGAGAAGCTATGAATATCGATGAGTAAGTACCTATAACAATACCTACGAAGAAGGCAAATGAAAATCCTCTCAATACTTCTCCACCAAATATTAACAAGATGATAACTACGAATAAAACAGTACCAGATGTAATCAAGGTTCTGCTCAACGTGCTATTAATGGCATTGTTGAATATCTTAACGGTATCGTGGCTTGTGCCAATTCCCAGATATTCTCTTATACGATCGAAGATAATTACCGTGTCGTTAATGCTGTAACCAATGATAGTAAGCAAGGCAGCTACAAATATCTGGTCGATTTCAAATGATATTCCTAACAATCCTGCAAAAGCGAAAGAGGCAAATACAAACAATGAATCGTGAATAAGTGCCACAATAGCACCTGCACTGTATTGCCATTTTCTAAAGCGGACTAATATGTAAAGAAAGATTGCAAGTAGGGAGAAAAAACCGGCTTTGAAAGCGGAGTTCTTAATGTCATCGGCAACGGTTGCTCCAACTTTGGTAGAAGAGGAGATCGTAAAGTGTTGATCATCCATAGTGCCATCATTCTCTGTGTACTCCAATTTGCTGAACTTCTGAACACCAGAAATCAATGCTGCTTTTACTTTTTCATCCGCTGTTTCTGACTCTTCATCGATCAAATATGAAGTTGTCACTTTCATGACGTTGTTGGAGCCATAATTCTTTACCTCTATGGAGGCATTTTCAAAACCTGCTGATAATTCGGATCGCATACTTGTTGCTTCAACAGGATTTTTAAAAGACACGACATAGGATCTTCCTCCTTTAAAATCAACACCCAAGTTTAACCCTTGTATAAGGGTCACTATCAACCCAAGCACTATGAAAGTCCCTGAAAATAAATAAGCATACTTTCTATTTCCAATAAAATCGTAATTAGGTGTTCCTTTGATCAAACCAGAGAGCGGTGTATTAAAAGATACTTTCGCACTGTCTCCTTTTCTGATCATCCACTCAATCACTACTCTTGAAATGTAAATTGCTGAAAAGAATGAGGTAACAATACCGATCATCAGTGTTATCGCAAAGCCTTTCAATGGTCCTTGACCCAATAGAAATAAGAAAACTCCTGTGAAGAAGGTTGTAATGTTGGAGTCAAAGATGGAAGAGAATGCTTTCTCATACCCTTTGTTAATAGCATCTTTAAGAGTTCTCCCTTGTCTTAGCTCTTCTTTTATACGTTCATATATCAATACGTTGGCATCTACTGCCATACCCATGGTAAGCACAATACCTGCGATACCAGGGAGCGTAAGAGCAGCATTAAATTGAGCCAAAATTCCTAGTAAAAAAAACACGTTGAATAACAACGCGAAGTTTGCTACCCAGCCACCTGTTGAGTAATAAACAACCATGAAAAGCACTACCACAGCCAAACCAACAGCCATAGAAACAAGACCTTCGTTGCGTGCAACTTCACCTAAGGTAGGCCCCACAAATGCCTCTTCAACAATGCGGGTGGGCGCAGGAAGTGAACCCGCCTTCAAAACGTTTGCTAAGTCCTTTGCCTCTTCGTTAGTAAAGCTACCTGTGATTTGAGAGTTGCCGTTTGGAATTTCACCCTGCACGGTAGGCGCTGTATAGACGAACCTATCAAGCACAATGGCAATTCTCCCTTGGGGTTGCTTGGCAGCAGCGGCAGCAGTTATTTTCGCCCAAGCCCGTGCACCACCAGGGTTCATGGTCATGCTTACTGCCGGACGTGCAAACTGATCGAAATCCAAGCGCGCATCATTAATTACTTCACCGGATAACAAGGGCTTGCCATTGCGACCAATGTTCACAAAGTTCAATTGAACATCTTCTACACCTGGGGTTAAATTATCATCCGGTTTTACATCCCAATACAATCCAATGGTGCGTGGAAGCAAAGCACGAACATCTTCGCGTTTAAATATTCTATTGACCTCAGCCGTGTCCTTTGTTGGATATAGGAATGGATATTGTTGGCTGCTCAACGCAAATAACGGACTTAATGATGCCTTAGTCAACGAATCAAGTGTATTACCTGTGCTGTCTTTTGCCTTGCTAAGTTCTTTCTCCAATTCAGACTTAACAGAATCTTTAGTAGGAGCAACGTTAGATTTAGAAGCTACTGTTTTGTTTAAATCTTCTGTTTTAGCTCCTGTATCTTTTAATTCTTTGGCGGCATCCTGCTTTTCTTTCAATAACATTTTATTGATAGCAAATAATGCCTGATTCAATTGAGGATCATTGGCTTCAGTTACTTCCCAAAACTCAAGGCGAGCAACACCTGACAATAATTTTCTTACCCGTTGTGGATTATCTGCACCTGGTATTTCGATTTGTATGCGGCCTGAGCCTTGAAGTTTCTGAATGTTGGGCTGAGATGTACCAAACTGATCGATACGGGTTTTTAATATAGTAAATGAACGATCAATGGCACTTTCAATTTCCTTGTCCAAAAATTTCATCACAGCATCATCATCATCCGAGAGGCTTACCCTTCCTTTGTTAGAGGCTGATGCAAAAAGCGGTGCTAATTTTTTATCAGGATTCGCCTCATGATATGCTTTGTAGAACAGACTACTATAATTCTCCTGACTTTTCTTCTGCATTTCCTGAGCCTTTTTAAAAGCTGCTACCAATGCTGGGTCTTGATTGTTGTTTCCACTCAAGCCCCGAATAATATCGGCAGGCGAAACCTCCAGCACCACATGCATACCCCCTTGCAAGTCTAGCCCAAGGCTCAATTCATTTTCTTTAACTTCTTTATAAGTATAATCTTTGAACCCCAAGTTATATACCGGTAAGTTCCAGAGCGAATCAAGGTAGGCTTGCTTTTTAGTAAGGCTTACAGTTCCGCTGGCATCTGTAGCAATTCGTATTGCTTCCTTTTGAACACGCAAAGAAACAAACGTGAATGATAAATAGAATAAACACAGAGCTGTAACTATTAGTGTAAGTACAACTACAAAACCTTTATTGCGCATAGAATTATGTTAGAAATGAATGGTTAGAAATGAGATGAAGATGTTGGCCTTAAGAAAGGCCTAAGAATGAAAGGTTAATAACTTTTAACCGTTACTGAACTAAGGTGCGTTGGGAGAAATGATTGCCTGAAAGAGAGTTCGAAAATATTTTATGAATATTCTACTTTCGACTTTAAGAATTGATTTAGACTCTTGCGTGGAGAATGAAGGTTGAACTTCGGGGGTAATGTTCTCGCTTAATTTTACAAGTGAATTACTTGTAACAGCGTCTGAGGGTGCGCTTATTACAGTCTCTTCCGAGGTTGTCTTACTATCTGAATTCTTCTTTTGTATTAAATTGGTTTGTTGATAATACGATTGCGAAAACACGATTATAACAGCGGCCAAAAGACCAGCGGCTATCATAAACATTCTTGAAATTGTTTTCTTTTTCATTTGAGTGGGTGCAAGTATAGCAATTACAATTGGAAATTGATAAAAGATGGCATAAAATTTTTAGAAAGCGGAGATATAGATCCGGAAGAAGGTCATGCCATCAACTACCTCGCCAACCTGCCCTTAATAAAGCCATTCAATACTTCAAGTGCCCTATCGAAATTGCTGTTGTTGGGTATTACCAAATCGGCATTGTG
>JANXRR010000137.1 GCA_025356795.1 Bacteroidia bacterium | reverse complement strand
CAACGCTTGGCACAGATGGTGGAGGTATTTCGTTAATTTCTGGCCCTGCTTTCTCCGGTGCAATTCAGATAAAAACTCACGGAGGTCTGGGTGGTTCAGCTAATCGTTATTTAAGGCTTGGAATAAAGGATAATAACTCAGTATTCTATCCAGTACTTTCTATTAACGATGATCAAAATGTTGGGATTGGCACTTTAAATCCAAATCAAAAGCTTACTGTTAATGGTACGATTTACGGTAAAGAAGTAAAAGTTGATCTGAACGTCCCAACTCCCGATTATGTCTTCGAGCCTACCTACAAACTCACACCTTTAGATTCCATCAAAACCTACATAGACAAAAACAAACACCTGCCCGAAGTGCCCTCTGCCAAAGAGATGGAGAAGAATGGTGTGAACCTGGGCGAGATGAACATGCTGCTGCTAAAGAAGATTGAGGAGCTGACGCTGTATGTGATTGAGTTGAAGAAGGAGAACACAGAGGCGAAAGATCTAATGTTTAAGATGCAAACAGAAATCAACCAACTGAAGAAATGAATAATCAATTCTCAATTTTTGTTTTAAACATGAAAAAGAAGCATTTACTTCTGGCTACATTTTCTTTACTATTTTTCTACACAAAGGCTCAGAATTGTTTTCCAACGCCCGCTGAAATATTATATTGACATGGGTTTGTTTGGCGGGTTAATTTTTATCGAATTGCATTAAAGCTAAAACGCTATTCAAATATCAAAAAACAAATAACATTTAAAACTTGTATGAGATTAAAACTTAGAATCCTGCTTTTAATATGCTTGGTTGCTATTAAAATACATGCTCAATGGAACCCCATCAGTGGAGGTTATAATTACAGCGGAAATATAGGCATCGGCAGCACAATGACTTCACTAAGTGGTGCCCTCCACGTAAATGGAATAAATGCCTCAGGGTGGTCTTATTTCAGCGGAAATGTCAATGGGGCTGGGAATCCATTAAACATTCCGGGTCTCGCGTTTGGTTGGAACAAATCTGGTGGTGCAGGTGAGAGTTTGATCGTGTATAATACTTCTTTGGGTGTGTACCCTAAGCTTAGCTTCAACTCTTTTAACGGAACAACATTTTCCGAGGAGATGACACTTGTTGGCGGAAAACTAGGCATTGGGATCAACAATCCTCAAGAGAAATTACATGTAGCAAACGGTGCGGTTATGGCCAGTGATCCAACCTTCAACAGCATTAATGTTAAAATTGATGGTACGAGTGTTCCTATTATTAAGTTTACTCGTTGGACAGGTGGAGGTTCTGAACAGCACAATGCATTTGTTGGTCAGTTTTACAATCCCGCGGCTGGGTCAGAATATAGTTTAGGTTTTGGTACAGGTAGGTCCTATACAGGAGTTCAAAATGAGTATACCAACAGAATGTGCATATTGACAAATGGTGCTGTAGGCATAGGCACTACTACCCCACCAGAGAAGCTAACAGTTCAAGGCAATATTCAGGTGCCTCTACTTTCATCCATTGGTTATCTCCAATCAACTGATAAATTTGTTCATAACGGAAATACGCTTGGAAATTATTCATTAGGGTGGATAAATGACTTGTCAAATTCAGGTGCCCCAACTGCTATTTTTTCAGGTTTTGGAGGGATTAAATTAATAACTGGTTCACAATCAAGATTGATAATAGATCAATCAGGTAAAATTGGCATTAACACTACGACTCCTGATGCCCAGCTCTCAGTGAAAGGCCAAATCCATGCCCAAGAAGTAAAAGTAGATTTGAATGGAGCAGTTGCCCCCGACTACGTGTTCGAGCCTACCTACAAACTCTCTCCACTTGACTCCATCAAAACCTACATAGACAAAAACAAACACCTGCCCGAAGTGCCTTCTGCCAAAGAGATGGAGAAGAATGGCGTGAAGCTGGGAGAGATGAACATGCTGCTGCTTAAGAAGATTGAGGAGTTGACGCTGTATGTGATTGAGTTGAAAAAGGTGACGGAAAAGCAAACTACTGAAATAGAAAACTTGAAATCAAAAAGATAATATTATGATTAGAATTAAATCGTCAAGAATGTCACTTACAGCAAAAGATTGTATTATTATTTTTGTGTTTCTCTTTGCTAAACAGATAGTGTATTGTCAGGGTGTTACTAACCCAACGTTTCCGTCCCCAAATGCAGCTGCGCTTGGTAAATATGGAGATATACCAGTTAACAGTCACACAGGTGTGCCTGATATAACCATACCAATTTACACGATAGAAGAGGGTAGTCTCAAGTTGCCAATAACATTAAATTACCATACCTCGGGAATTAGAGTCAGTGAAATTGCCAGTTGGGTTGGGCTAGGTTGGAGCCTGAATGCAGGTGGAATGATCACGAGGACAATAAATGGTGGCCCTGACGAGGGGGCATCAAGTGGAACTTTTAATGGAGGTTCATCATCTTATGTTGGCAGTGGGTGGTATAAAAATTACGGCTATCCAAATGATTTAAACCTTTGCCAAAGTAGACCCCTATCTACTGAAGGACCTCAATCAGGAACCTATCCATCGTATGGCGGTTGTGGTAAATTATATTACGAGGCCGCTAAAGGCTTCATTGATACCGAACCTGATTTA
>JANXRR010000115.1 GCA_025356795.1 Bacteroidia bacterium | reverse complement strand
CAATCAAATTTTCAAAATGAATTCAATTATACTCCATGAAAAGTAAGAAATTTCTTATGCTGATGGCATTCGCTCTAAGCCTCTATAGTTGTGCGTCTAAGACAGAGAATGTTAAAATAAAAATGGCTACTGAAATGGAGGCGGCTCTTAATGGGATGCTGGGAAAATGGTATCCTCAGTCTGTTGATACAATTTATGGCGGATTCTTAAGCACTTTCACTTATGATTTTAAACCCACAGGTGATCAAGATAAGATGATTGTATCGCAGGCTCGTCACACCTGGACTAACTCAAAAGCTTCCCTTCGTTATCCCGAAATTTCGCACTATAGAACAAGTGCAAGACATGGGTTTACGTTTCTGCAAAATGTTATGTGGGACAAGCTTTATGGAGGATTTTATACTCTAGTCGATAGAGCGGGACATGTTAAAGACGATTCATCCAAAACGGCATATGGAAACGCGTTTGGCATCTATGCACTTGCTGCGTATTATGCATCATCAAAAGATACAAGTGCTCTAAATTTGGCTAAGAGGGCGTTCAGGTGGTTGGAGAAAAATAGTCACGATTCAATATCAAAAGGCTATTTCCAACATTTGAACCGCAAAGGAAAACCAAGGCAGCGCGGTAAGGAAACGCCTTCCACGAGCGATCTAGGATATAAAGATCAAAATAGTTCTATCCACCTGTTAGAAGCTTTTTCTGAATTATACCAGGTATGGCCGGATGATTTAGTAAGGCTACGATTATCTGAAATGCTTTTGCTGATTCGCGATACAATCACTACATCAAAAGGAAACTTAACACTTTTTCTTCAACCCGATTGGGCGCCCGTATCTTTTGCGGATTCTTCGGAACAAGTAATTTCAAAGCACCATCAACTTGATCATGTTTCTTTTGGCCATGATGTTGAGACTGCTTATTTAGTTCTTGAAGCTTCGCATGTGCTCAGGTTACAGAACGATTCCATCACAAAAACAATAGCAAAAAAAATGGTAGACCACGCATTGAGTAATGGTTGGGATAAAAGGATGGGTGGCTTTTATGATGAAGGATATTATTTTAAAGGTAATACAGAAATAACCATTACCCATGATTCAAAAAATTGGTGGGCACAAGCCGAAGGTCTAAATTCACTTTTACTAATGGCGCATTTATACCCCGAAGACAAGATGAACTACTTCTCCAAGTTTGAACTTTTGTGGAAGTATGTTAATACAAATCTTATCGATCATACTTACGGAGATTGGTATGCAGGTGGGATAGACAAACAGCCAGAAATAAAAAAAGCACTAAAGGGCCATATTTGGAAAGCCACTTATCATCAATATAGATCACTTGAAAATTGTATCCTTAGGTTAGAAGAAGTAAACTAGAAACAATTTGATCTCTGGTGGAACAAAAAACCGTCTAACACTATAGACGGTTTTTTTTTTGATAATGCACACTTTTAATTTATTGATTCTCCTTTTTCTAATTTTTTTACCAGACCATCAATGGTTGCTTTAGCAGCGGCATCAGTTTCAATCTTGAAAGCATCTTGCGCAAACTTCAACGCTTTCTTTACATCACCATTGGCTGAATAGCCTCGTGCCATGCCAATCAGTGCTGTTGAGTTGGTGGGATATTTTTTAAAAGCTAATTCAAAAACAGGCACAGCATCCTTTGGTCGGGTTTGTGTAATGAGGGTTCTACCATAATTTACAATTTGGGCAGCGGTAGCATCGCCTAAGTTGATCGCCTCCTTCATTAATGCATCCACCTCTTCTTTTTTATTCATGGCAGTGAGCACATTTCCTTTGGCATTATATAAAGGGAAATACTTTACGTTTCTTGGCGGATTAATAAATGCATTTACCCAACCGAGTGCTTCCTCTAAATTGATTTTCTTGGAAGCACAAAAGTTGGCTGCGGCCACAGCATTTTGCCAAGCAAATCCTTTAGGGCTTACCATTTCGTCTCTTAATTTTTTGATGTACAAATCATCTCCATTGGGAACTGATATTTTAAAAGGAACTGAAAGCTTCTCCCACTTCATGCGTGCCACGGCACTGTTCTGTTGGCGATCAATAAAATCATAAGTAAGAAATTCATTGAATTCACAAGGAGTTGATTTTACGATTACCCTAAGCACATCATCTGCAGGGGTGTAAGAAAAACTTCCCCAGGCAGTGTTTACATTTGAAAAAATAATCGTCCATTCTTCTTGGCCAGGAACCATGTGCAACCCATAGTTTCCAGCTTTGATGGGTTGACCTTCTACTTCAACATCATTTGAAAACGCAATGGTGGTATTTTCATTGGCGCCCGCCCGCCACGGAGAAGGATTTTGTTCTGTACTTTTAAGTAGGCTGAGATTGGTTAACCCATATGGAACAAGCTTGCCCCAAATTTCACGCCCAGCCACATCAGGGCTACTGTACACAAGGGTAATTTTTACCAAACCCATGTATTGGCTTACTTCGCTTTTCTGATTGTTGCCACTAGGCGGCAAGGTCATCTGCGACCACGCAATCACACTGGTAAATAATCCACATACCAGTATGATAATTCTTAACGATTTTTTCATTTTGCTAAATTTTAAGATGATACTATGAAATAACAAATTAAAAATGGAAATAAGAATCGATTTTCTTTTAATGGTAGTTAGTCCTTTAAATTGAACTACATTTATAATCTAAGCATTCAATAATCAACATGAAACATTCTTCTTTCTCAGCAATTGTTGTTTTTGTTTACTCTTTATTTTTTTCATGCATTTCTAAACAAAATGAAAAGGAATGGAAAACGCTGTTTACTGGTAATGATATGAGCGGATGGGATACTTATCTTGGTCCTGCTTATGATACCGTAAAACAAAGATTCGATAGCCTTACCACACTCGGTTTAAATAATGATCCCGATAAGGTATTTCAAGTGGTTGAAGAGGAAGGTGCAGCTGCTATCCGAATTTCAGGTTCTCACAATGGAGGAATATCCACCAAAGAAGAATTTGAAAATTATCATTTGTCACTTCAGTTTAAATGGGGCACACAAAAATATCATCCTCGAAAAGACAGAAAGAGAGACAGTGGTTTGCTGTATCATGCCGTTGGTAAACATGGGGCAGACTTCGGTTTCTGGATGACATCGCAAGAGTTTCAAATTCAGGAAGGTGATTGCGGAGACTATTGGGGTGTAGCTGGCGGCATTATGGATATACCCGCAACAGGTAACGCCCCTGAGAATTATAGATACCAGGTAAATGCACCATTGTTAACATTTAGCGGCACTAGTAATTACGGACGGAGATGTATAAAAGACTCTGATAATGAACAACCTACTGGAGAATGGAATCTGATAGAGATTTATTGTGTTGGCGATAGCAGTGTTCACCTGATAAACGGTAAAGTAAACATGATTTTATACAATTCGCGCAAGGTGGATGGAGGTAAAGAAACGCCTTTAACAAAAGGGAAGATTCAACTTCAAAGTGAAGGTGCAGAAGTGTTTTATAGAAATATAAAAATCCAGCAGATAACAAATTTACCTCAAGGGGTACTTGAAAAATAAATTATAATAACTGATTTCCGGAAGAGAAGTAGTCTTGTTGAAACAATCTAAAGTGTAATAAATATGTTTAATTAACAATGGATAATTGCTTTACTTTCAATTATCCATTGTCTACTAGTTAATTCAGTTTAGTACTACCATCTCCTTGATACACATAACGGAAAGTATAATAGCGATCAGCAGTTGTTGAGGAGGGTGCGGCAGGGGCTCCCTTATAATAATTTTGCACCTCCATTTTAGCATACTTGGCATCGGCAGTTTTAAAGATGAGAACAACGCCAGCTTTGGGTGTAATCAAATTAGTGGCTTGATCATAGTTATACCAACCTTTGCCAGAGCCCCTTGTGATAGTATAAAATGCAGGCGTGGCCGCTTTGTTATCTTGAGCATATCCTGTGTCAGGTGCCGTTGTTATCTGATCGAATAAGCCTGATTGAACCAAAGCTGAAGCTGATCCAGGGCCACTGGTACCGCTGTTCACAATAATATTAGTACCATTAAAACCAATATCCCATTTGCTGGAAACACTATCGGCATTGGCCACTTGAGCCCCCGTTTTAAAACTAAACAACGTGTATTTTTTTGTTACGCCAATGGGTTGCCCATTGGTAGGGTTATATCCGCCCGATGGAGGATCTGCAGCTAGATCTTTAATAGTATTACCGGAAAGCGTAACAGGGGCAACCTCATCTTTCTTACAAGCCACAAAGCCGCCAGAAAATCCGATAAAAAGTAAAAGTGTTAGAAGTGATTTAATAGTATTCATAGAAATTGTTTATTGATTTGATTTATTGTTAAAAGTAAAGTTTACACTTGCATACATTAGCCTACCTGGCAGATTAGGAATGTAAATAGGCTCCGTATAGTTGAACAGATTATCGATACCTGCTTGGAAGCGGATTTTGCGTAGAATGGTTTTAGCTACCGAAAGATTAACTAAAGCATAACCCTTTATGAAGTCATCATAAGAATCAAGAATGCCATTATTATCACGATCGGAAGAGGGCACCACTTCTCCTTGAATGTTTCCTCGTATTCCTCCTAAACCAAACTTGCCTCGGTAAATTATGCGTATGCTTCCCTCCCATCCTTTTTGTTTATCGCTATAAAATAATTTGAAATTTGCTTGATGCCTTGAGCGATTGTACAATCCGAAGTAGTCGCTTGGTTTTAACTGACCCACTGCTTGCGTTTCTGGGCTTCGGTAATAGCTTAAATCACCACCGCTATTAATGTTGTTCTCAACGTCTTTGTCTTTTGCATACAGCAATTGATAGCCCACAGAAGTAGTTAATTTTTTAATGATTGGATAGCTCAAGTTCAATTCCATGCCTTGTGTATAAGCTCTAGTAATGTTTCGATAGCTATAGATGCTCTGATTTGAAATAGTAGTGGCAATAATTTGCGTGTCGATTAAATTATCGATGCTGTTGTGGAAAAAATTAATATCGGTTATCAATGATGGAATAATTTCTGCCCGCATACCTGCATTTACGGCAATTGATTTCTCAGCCTTTAGCTTACCAATGGTGGAAGGATCATCAACATACGCTTTAATCAATCCTTGAGAATTCATCTCGGTTAATCGAGCCAATGCTACCTCAGTTCCTAAAACACTGTAGCCTCCTCCGGCTGTGTTATTAAAATTAAAATACAATTGACGAAAGTCTGGCGACTTAAATCCAAGACCACCCGAAATTTTAAAAGTTACTTTCTTAGATGCTTCATAACGTGCCGAAAGCTTGGGGCTAAATTGGCCACCATACACGCTATTATGATCTAATCTACCACCCGCAATAATACTGAACCCTGGAATAGGATTATACTCATGTTGAAAGAAAGCATAGTTAGTTTGCTGGGTGCGCTCAACTTGATCGCCATAACGCGAGGTTTGAACTGTTTCATTGATATGCCCCGCACCTAACGTGAGAATTTGAGCTTCATTAAAATAATATTCCATATTAATTTCAGGTCGAATAAAATTTTGACTAAAATCATCTTTATACGTTACTGAATCATTCTTTACAGCTTTTAACTCCGTTGTAGTTTTATAATGAGTAGTATAAAACCGTGCGGTAGTTTTTAATTGAGGCGATACTCTGTAGGTAAGCACTGGGTTAAAGTTCCAATCACGCGTATTACCATTGCCCGAAGTAAGTACTTTTACATCTCCAGAAACAACATCAAAATCATATTTCTGTTCTTCCGTAAAATACCTTCCGGACAAGGAAAAATTAAGTGCATCCGTAATCTTATAAGTAAACTTAGAATTGAACGTGTAATTGGCAAAAGGTGAAACCGTTTTTCCATAATTTTGAGGCGACAGATCGTACCCATCCGTAGTATAGCGATTCGCAAAAACATACAAACCCATCTTATCATTAGCCAAGCTTACATCTCCGGTAAGGTCTATTGTTTTATTGGTGCCATAGCGACTTGAAAAGCTTCCTCTAGTTGAAGTGGGTCGTTCTGTGATAATGTTAATTACTCCAGCAAGCGCATCTGAACCATATAAACTGGAGGATGGGCCTTTCACAATTTCAATCTGTTTTATGTTGCCCACTGTTAGGCGACTCAATTCCAACGAGCCGGTATATCTTCCAATAATAGGTTCACCATCAATCAATATTAATGTATAATCTGGATTAAAACCTTGCACTTGAATGCCGTTGCCTTGCGCATTAATCTGAGGCACTACCACTAATCCAGTTTGCTCAGTCAACACGTCATTCAACCGCACAGAACCCATCGTTTTAATTTGGGCTTTTGAGATAAGTGTAACAGGCATAGGCAAAGCACCCACTGTACGCTCATTTCGAGTAGCAGTAACCACCACTTCTTCAAGTTCTTTCGTTTTGAGCGAATCTAAATCAACTGATTGAGCCAAAAGGTAAGGGTTGAACGCTATTATTGACATTCCTATTAAGCAATAATTGATAACTCTTTTCACCATTTCGTGCACAAAGATTAACCTGCTAGCTCTCAATAAATACCTAAATAAGTATAATTAATGCCTCATTCATAAAAAGAGAGATTCACACAGTATATTTTGGTATTTTTGAATCAATTATTAATATTTAGGGCATATAAGATGCTTATAAATGTCATTTTATTATATGGAAAGATTCATACACAACTCACCGGAAGTTAAAAGTACCTCAATTGGTAGCTTTAAAAAACTTCTCGAAAAAGAGGATGTATCCCTTATGACGGCCGAGAATTCAGGAGAAGATACCTTAAGTTTTGAGAGTCAAATACTAAAAAGCATCATCCATTTTTATTTCTGTTTAGATGGAAAAGCAGTGTTTGAATTTAGTCCTCACTACAGTCGCGAAATACAAAAGCAACGCAATTATTTTTTCTACAATCCCGAAAAAAACGCGCCCTTTCATTTGCATTTAGCAACACACTCCCGCATTGTTTTGCTTACTATTTCTTTGGATAGCCTCCATAAACTTTTTCTCCACGATGGGCTTCCCTTTTTATCAGGCGAAAATGCAAACCGTAAGTTTTATGATGAGCGGGAGATACCATCAAGTTTACATTTAGTACTCAATCAGCTGTTCAATGTTCACTTGAGCGAATCGGCAGAAAAAATATATTATCAGGGCAAAGTGCTGGAATTATTGAGCCTATACTTTTCAGATAAAAAACCAGATACAGAAAGCTGTCCTTTTTTAAACGATGAGGAGACGGTAAGAAAAATAAAATTCGCTAAAGGACACCTACTTAAAAACATGGAAACACCTCCAAGCTTGAAAGAGTTGGCCAAAGTTTCTGGGTTAAATGAATATCAGCTAAAGGTAGGGTTCAAAGAAATATATGGCAATACTGTTTTCGGATTCTTGCTCGCCCATAGGCTTGACCACGCACGAGTAATGTTAGATGCCGCTAAACTTAAAGTAAACGAAGTGGCTTATCAGATTGGATATTCAAACCCAAGTCATTTCATTGCAGCTTTTAAAAAGAAATTTGGCGTTACACCAAAGAAATATTTGATGAATAATTCACGATAGGTTTTAGCAACTTAAGTTACTAAATACAAGGTGTGCTCATAAGTAACTAATATCTTTTACGGGGCGCAGCTCTTCTGGGCACAGAGCCGAACAACATTCCG